>JAGWBA010000035.1 GCA_021296215.1 Flavobacteriales bacterium | reverse complement strand
ATAGACTGACTTGCTCAAAAAAAATCTTCACAGAAATTAGTAAAATCAACTACTTCTCAACTCATAAATGAAAAAGCCGGCTCAAGTTAAAATCGAGACGGCTTCTTTTCTACATTCGAAATGCAGGGTTCGTTAATAGTGCTCGCGCACGCTGAAGAAGAAGTATCCTTCAATCGCGGCATTCTCGTCTGAATCGCTTCCGTGAATGGCGTTTGCAGCAATAGATTCAGCATACATTTTACGGATGGTTCCTTCAGCAGCTTCAGCTGGGTTCGTAGCACCGATCAGCTTACGAAAATCCTCAACGGCATTTTCTTTCTCTAAAATGGCCGCAACGATGTGCCCACTGGTCATGTACTCTACGAGTTCGCCGAAAAACGGGTGCTCGCTGTGGATTGCATAGAATTGCTCTGCGTCGCGGCGCGACAACTGAGTCATTTTCATCGCTACGATGCGGAATCCTGCAGCGTTGATCTTCTCGAGGATCGCTCCGATGTGTCCGTTTTGAACCGCATCGGGCTTGATCATGGTAAATGTTCTGTTTGTTGCCATTGCAATATATTGTTTCAGGGCGCGAAATTAGGACTAATTATCCCTTTATCAAAGCTTTCGTTTTCTGTACTTTTGGCGCTATGGAAAAAGCCGCCTTAGATAAACTGGCTTCGTTCTTCGACGATCCACACAATATAGTGGTCACAACCCATCGAAACCCCGATGGTGATGCCATGGGCTCTTCACTTGCCATGGCTCGCTACTTGAGAAAGAAGAAGCAAAGCGTACAAGTCATTACTCCGACCGATTACCCCGAATTCCTGAAGTGGATGCCGGGAGATTCCGATGTGATGATCTACTCCGAAGACCCGGAAAAATCAAACGATATCATCGCCAAGGCCGACATGATCATTTGTTTGGATTTTAATGCCCTGAGCCGGATCGGGGACATGGAAGAACCGGTGCGAAAGAGTTCGGCAGTAAAGATGATGATGGACCACCACCAACAACCCGAGCTATTTGCCGCCTTTACCCGAAGCGTTCCGGAGGTGGGGTCTACTTGTCAGTTGGTGTTCGAATGGATCGTGGAGATGGGCGATAGGAGCCACATCGATTCCGAAATGGCGCAATGTCTGTACACCGGGATCATGACCGATTCGGGCAGCTTCCGTTTCTCGAGTACATCGCCCAAAACTCATCATATCACGGCAGACTTGATCGAATATGGCGCTCAACCCCATGTGATCTACGATCGTGTGATGGACAACAACAAAGAATCAAGGTTAAGACTGTTAGGTTATGCCCTAAGTGAAAAACTCCGCGTGTTACCGGAGTATAAAACGGCATATATAAACCTATCGGCTGAAGAACTCGATCGTTTCCAATACGAAAAAGGAGACACGGAAGGATTTGTGAACTACGCCTTGTCAGTAGAAGGAGTGCGGTTTGCTGCAATCATCATGGATAAGGACGGTTTGCGGAAGGTTTCGTTCCGAAGTAAAGGCAATTGGGACGTGAACACTTTTGCCCGCAATCACTTCAACGGTGGTGGACATGTAAATGCCGCAGGAGGAGCAAGTGACTTGAATTTGGACGAAACCGTTCAAAAATTCGTTGATCTACTACCACAGTACCGAAAAGAACTAACCGGTAAAGCATGATGAGATCGTTTTTAGTTTTAGCCTGGGCATTAGTCCTTTGTACCGGTTGCTCTTCTTGCACCGGCCAAAAGAAGGCCGAGGAAAAGCAGCATCAACAGCAAGAGGACATCATTGAAGCCAATCGACGTATCGTCGAGGAAGAGGCTCGTTTGATCGATGAATATATCGCCGAGAACAACCTCACGATGACCAAGAGCCGGAGCGGATTAAGATATAGCATCGAGCCGCTAGGCTCCGGAGAAACCCCAAAAGAGGGCCAAATGGCCATTATCGAATACGAGAGTTCTTTTCTGGACGACTCGCCGTTGGGACCAGAGGGGAAGAGTCGAATGCAAATTTGGGTAGACCAGGATCACACCATTCGGGGATTGCTCGAAGGAGTGCAAATGTTGCGAGTTGGGGATAGTGCCAAGTTTATTTTACCTTCGCACCTCGCTTACGGTGTGCAAGGGATTCCGGGCGAAGTTCCGAGCCGTGCAACCGTGATTTTCGATGTAACATTAATCGCCATCAATTGACTATGAAGAACATAATAAAATCCATTATTCTGGCCGCAGGTTCCATCGCCATGATCGCCTGCCAGGCCCAAAGTAAGAGCACTATGGTAAACGGTGAAAAAGTAGCATTGGAGGATGGTATGTATGCCAAGATCTCCACGAATAAAGGCGATATTCTCCTCGACCTCGAATTCGAGAAAACGCCAATGACCGTGGCGAACTTCGTCGGGTTGGCCGAAGGAACAATCGAAAACTCGGCAAAGGGAGTAGGAGAGCCGTATTACGACGGACTCAAGTTCCACCGCGTGATCGCCGACTTTATGATCCAAGGAGGAGACCCTCAGGGCAATGGATCGGGCGGACCCGGTTATAAATTTCCGGATGAGTTCGACCCTAGCTTGCGTCACGATACCTCAGGCGTTTTGTCTATGGCCAACGCCGGACCCGGAGCCAATGGAAGTCAATTCTTCATTACCCACAAAGAAACTCCTTGGCTCGATGACAAGCACAGCGTTTTTGGACATGTAGTTGAAGGACAGGATATAGTTAATGCCGTTGCTCAAGGTGATGTCATGGAGACGGTTGAGATCATTCGCGTGGGTGACGCTGCAGAAGGTTTTGATGCGCCTTCCGTATTCACCACCGCACAAGAAGAGCTCGTAGCCGAGAAAGAAGTCGCAGCGGCAAAAGCCAAAGCTGATTTCGAAGCTTGGTTGAACGAAGAGTACCCTGATCGTCAAACCACGGAGAGCGGGCTTATGTACGTAATCAAAAAACAAGGTGACGGTCCTAAAGCAGAAAAAGGAGACTCCATCAACGTTCAGTACATCGGACGCTTTACCGATGGTAAGGTATTCGACACCAGTTGGCAGCAGGTGGCTAAGGAGAACAACATCTACAATCCACAACGACCATACGAGCCGCTTTCATTGACCTGTGGTATTCGTCAGGTAATTCCCGGATGGGACGAAGGGTTGCAACTCTTGAACCAAGGAGGATCGGCCGTATTGATCATTCCTCCTCACTTGGCTTACGGTGAGCGCGGTTACCCGGGTGTCATTCCACCTAATGCTACGTTGGTATTCGACGTAGATCTCGTGAACGTCGTTAAGAAGTAAAACGAACACACCGACTTTAAAAGGCACTCATTTGGGTGCCTTTTTTGTTCCTTTACGTTATGGACATTTGGTCGATATACCCCGAGTATAAGAACACGCGATTTGCCGATCGTTACATAGATCCCACCGAGTGGGTCGCCTATTGCCAGGAACTCCCGTCCGAATTTAAGGTCGCTAATGAAGGGTGCTCAGAGGAGGGAAGGACTATTCTCCATCTGAAATGGGGCACGGGAAAGTGCCACCTGCTGCTTTGGAGTCAAATGCACGGAAACGAGCCTACCGCCACCTTGGCAATAAGCGACCTGTTTAACTTGTTGAGCAACGGATCTACGGACGCCCGCACCAAAGACCTTGTGAATGGTTGGATGAATGAGTTCACCTTTCACTTCATTCCCATTCTGAATCCCGACGGAGCCATCCGCTACCAGCGCCGCAATGCCAACGGCATCGATATCAACCGCGACGCAGTAAAACAGGCCACAGCGGAGAGCCGCTTCTTTTGGGACCTGATGAAGGAAATCAAGCCCGAGCTTGGCTTTAACCTGCACGACCAGCGCACCATGTACAGTGCAGGCCACACCGACAACCCTGCAACCATAAGTTTCTTGGCACCGAGTCCGGATGCCGAACGCTCGGTGAATGCAGCTCGCGTAAAAAGTATTTCCCTGGGCGGTTATCTAACCCAGGTCCTCCGTCCTCATTTGGGCGATTGCATTGCCCGCTATTCCGACGAATTCTATCCGACCTCGTTCGGTGACAATCTTCAAAAACAAGATATCCCAGTACTGCTCATCGAAAGCGGAGAAAGTGCGACGACACCCAATAGAGAAGAAACGCGAAGGGCTAATTTTTTCTGCCTAGCGGCAGGATTTACAGCGCTCCAAAACGATCAACTCTCAGAAAACCACAGCGCATCGTACTTCGCCCTCCCTGAAAACCAGGCTCGGTTTTTCGACTTGATCCTAACGAGTGTCTCTTGGAAAGGAGGTGTAACCGATGTAGGACTCCGATGCCAAGAGACACTGGTCGATGGTCGTCTCCGACGCGTATTCGAAGTGGCCGATATTGGCGACCTACGATTTTCGCCCCGATTTGCCGAGTTCGATGCAGACGGATTCAGTTGGGAAGGGTCTGTAGAATTAGAAAAAGAACCTCAAGCTACGTTCGAAAAGGATGGCCGAGCCGTAGTGCTCGATCGATATGCCGAGGCGTTCATTGGCAAGTAAGGACACCGCCGTAGTCGTAGTGTTCACCATCGAACCGTAGGCTCCAAGATAAACCAACCTCATCGAGGATCGATTCAAGGGCCGACGAATCCACGAACACCCACGGAAACCAGCCACTTAAAATGGTCTTGTAGCGCAACCGGTATCGGAACTCGCCGTAGTAGCGATCGGTGGGCAAGTTGTCGTGATCGTATAAGTAACGCACATCGGAAGAATCGAAAATGATTTGTCCACCCGGTTTCAACCACGACTTCAGGTGTTCAAAAAATGCTGGCAGATTATGTAGGGTTCCGGCCAAGCTCAGGCCGTTCATAATGAGCAGCGCAGTGTCGAAAGGATCGTCTGGAGCATAGCGCCACAAGTCGATTTCGATTACGTTTTCGATCCCGCGGTGGCGCATATAGGCACAGGCACCGGGGCTTTTTTCCAGCGCGTGTACCTCAAATCCTTTCCGTTGCAGGTAAAGTGAATGTCCGCCAGCTGCCGCACCAATATCCAGTACACGACCACGAGCTTTTTGAAGCAGTTCTTGCTCTAGCTCAGGCATATCTTCATAGGTTCGAATCAGGTGCTCCACCGGAAATTCTTCCGGAGCAAAGTTCGGTGCATCGGTCCAGAGCTTTTGTGTGCGGGTACCGGCCATTTCGTCGAGTAAGGCCTGGCCCAAGGCGTCATTCATTCGCCGAAGGCACGAAGTCGAGCGATACGGAGTTGATGCAGTAGCGCAATCCGGTCGGACGAGGCCCATCGTTGAATACGTGCCCCAGATGTCCTCCACAGCGGGCACAAACGACCTCTGTGCGAGTCATCCCCATGCTTCGGTCAGCGACCTCCGCCACATTGGTCTTATTTATCGGCTCCCAATAGCTAGGCCATCCGGTGCCAGACCTGAACTTGGCATCACCGGAAAATAGGGGTAGATCGCAGGCCGCACATATATACGTGCCACCTTCTTTGTTGTCCCAAAGGTCTCCGGTAAAGGCTCGCTCAGTGCCTTTCTCTCGCAAAACGTAGTATTCCTGCTCGGTCAATTCAGCCCTCCATTCAGCTTCGGTCTTCACGATCTTCGTGGTGTCCGACTGTTCCTGAAAGCCGTCTGAGGTCGAATTGGGCTGTTGAGCCGACGTACAAGCAGTTAGAAGTATCAGAAAGGGTAGAAATCTCATGGTCTATTGTTTATTCATATAAACGACCAGATGCCCCTTTGGTTTTAACCCTTAACAAAATTAACAACCCGTTCAATGGCCTCCGCATCGCGCAAAATCCTTCGGTGACCAAGCCCTTCGGTGATCGAAAGCTGGCAATTGGCTCCCCAGGCGCTGTGCATTTCAACGGCATTGTGGATCGGAACATCGTAGTCTCCTTTATCGTGCAATATAAAACCACGACGATCGGTCAACTGTCGTATGGCCGACTCAGAGTCGTATTCCTCGAGCTTGTAGTCAAAGGTCTGCTCAATATGTACCTTGATTCGCTGAGCTACATTCGGCGATGCCTTGACCATCCTGCAGAAGTTTTCGATGATCTCGCTAATGGTATTTGGCGTACCAATAAGCACCACCTTTTCAATCGACATATCGTCCACGGCTGCATGCACGGACGCTAAGCCGCCCATTGAATGCCCCACTAGAATATTGATGTCTGGGTTTTGCGCCTTCACGGCGCGAATGGCACCTACGAATTCCAGAAGGTCTGTTTTCTTGCCGGTTGAGCTACCGTGCGCCGGGCCATCAAAGCTGATCACCTCAAAGTCCGCGTCGGCCAAAGCCAGGGCCAAGAGGCCCATTTGTGTTCCTCTGCCGCTCCATCCATGGGTTAATAACACTTTTGGACCGGCACCCCAATGATAAAGCTGAATGGTTTTCCCGGCCGGACCCGCAATTCGGGTCTTGGACGCGGCATTCAGTGCAGATACCTCGTAATCGGGAGTGGGGAACTTTACAGGCTTGAAGAAAAAGTAAAGCACCAGTTTCGTAGCCCAACGAACATTGATCTTTTCGGTAATGAATACGAGGTTACGGATATACGCCGGTATGCGGACGCTCTTTTTTTCGGCCATTAAGCTTGAATCAAGAATATGCAGGGAATTTTGTGCAGATCGGGGATACCAAGTCTGCCCCAATCCTCGACCTTGTGTGTTTGTATGAACTCGCTCGACATGGTTATATTCGCGGCGAGGCAAAGACGGGTGGCCGGAGCCAAATTACCCAAAAGGTCGTCGATCAGTTTGTGATTGCGATAGGGCGTTTCAATGAAGATCTGAGTTTGACCTTCTTCTCGAGAACGACGTTCTAGTTGCTTAATTCGATGCTTGCGTTCTTTTTTGTCAATGGGCAAGTAGCCCACGAATGCGAAGTTTTGACCGTTCATTCCGGATGCCGTTAAACCCAACAGAATAGAGGAGGGGCCAACCAAGGGTACCACACGAAACCCCTGCTTATGTGCAACCTTGACGATCTCAGAACCGGGGTCGGCTATTGCGGGCATTCCGGCCTCGGACAACAATCCTATGTTGCGGCCCATGAGTAAGCCGTCCAAAAAGCGATCCCGTTCATCGGCCTCCGTGTACTTGTTCAAAATGTGCAGCACTAGCTTGTCCTGAGGAACCCTGATTCCGATCTTCTTGAGGAATCGGCGGGCCGATTTCTCGTTCTCCACAATAAATTCCGTTAGGTCGATCACGGTCTTCTTGACCGATAAAGGCAATACCTCCAGAGGCTCATTCTCTCCTAGTGTGGTTGGGATCAAGTAAAGTACCCCAGGCTCCGAAGCGATCTTCTCCGGATCGATTCGCTCAAATTCGCTCGATAATTCGGTCACTGGCTTGACTTAAAAGTTCATAAACATGCTCAAACCCCTGATCACCGCCATAATACGGATCGGGCACTTCGCGATTCTCTTCGGGAAAGACCTCGTTAAGGATCAACTTAACCTTAGCTTCATCCCGTTCACTGCGAGCCAATTGTAGTACATTCCGATGATTCGATCGGTCCATAACATAGATTAAATCGAACCGGTCAAAATCTTCCACTTCGAATTGGCGCCCGCGCTGCATTGAAATGTCGATGCCGTATTTACGAGCCGTGGCCACCGACCTTGGATCGGGGCTTTCGCCCACGTGGTAATTCGCCGTTCCGGCCGAATCTACTTTCACTTGTGAGCTGTCGACCTTGCTCTCCAATATTCCCTGTGCCAAAGGGCTTCTACATATATTCCCGAGACACACCATTAAGATCTTTGTCATAGGCGTAAAATAAAAAACAGGAACCAAGTAACACTTAATTCCTGTTTAATTATTGATAGGGCCTAGGTTTAACTGAGTGTTAGCTTTTTCTCTATCTCCTCGACATACGTTCTAAAGCGCTTATCGGTCTCGGCGAGGTTGTTCACGGTTCTGCAAGCGTGCAAGACCGTTGCGTGGTCTTTATTGCCGCATTGCGCACCGATACTGGCCAGCGACGACTTGGTTAGTTGCTTCGAGAAATACATCGCGAGCTGACGAGCTTGCACGATCTCTCGCTTTCGCGTTTTACTTTTGAGCAACTCCAAAGGCATATCGAAATAATCACAAACGACTTTTTGAATATAGTCTATGCTCACCTCGCGAGTCGTGTTCTTTACGAACTTATCGATCATCTGCTTGGCGAGATCGAGCGTGATCTTCTTCTTATTTAATGACGATTGTGCCAATAACGATATCAAGGCGCCTTCGAGTTCACGAATATTCGTCGTAATGGAATAAGCGAGGTACTCAATCACTTCTTTAGGCATTTCAATACCGTCTTTATAGAGCTTTCGATTCAAGATCGCGATTCGCGTTTCCAAATCAGGCGCTTGTAGATCGGCAGACAATCCCCACTTAAAGCGCGACAAAAGTCGCTGCTCCATACCCTGCATATCCACCGGAGCACGATCCGAAGTCAGAACGATCTGTCGACCGTGCTGATGTAGGTGGTTGAAGATGTGGAAAAAGACATCTTGGGTTTTTTCTTTGCCCGCAAAGAATTGCACGTCATCGATAATGAGTACATCGATCATTTGATAGAAGTGAACGAAATCGTTCTTCGTATTCTGACGAATACTCTCGATGAACTGTTGCGTAAATTTCTCAGCGCTGACATAGAGCACGATCTTTTCGGGATACTGATCCTTGATCTGAATTCCGATCCCGTGCGCCAAATGTGTTTTTCCCAATCCAACACCACCGTAGATCAATAGCGGATTGAATGAAGTGCCGCCGGGGTTCTTCGCTACCGCGAATCCGGCTGAACGCGCAAGACGGTTGCAGTCGCTTTCCACAAAGTTTTCAAAGGTGTAATTCGGATTCAATTGAGATTCCACATTCACCTTCTTGAGGCCGGGGATGATAAACGGGTTCTTGACTCCGCTTCCACCAATTTCAACCGGCATGGACACTTTTGGGTTTTTAATGGGACCGCGATTGTTGCTCGGGATCTTCACGGTATACGGCTTGGTGTTTCCGTATGTGTTCTCCATGACGATACTGTAGACCAACTTCGCATCGGCCCCTAGCTCTTTTCGAATAGCTGATTTAAGCAACTTGATGTAGTGCTCTTCCAACCACTCGTAAAAAAACTTACTGGGGACCTGAATACTCAAGACATTGTCTTTGATCTTCAACGGCTTGATCGGGAGGAACCAGGTCTTGTAGCTCTGGGGGCTGATATTGTCCTTGATAAAGTCAAGACAATTCTTCCATACCGATTCTGCAGTGTGTTCCATGAAAACCAAAAAATACTAGGTTTGACCAATAAAATCCGACGAGAAAAGTGAGTAGAGTGCTCTCTTTCGGATGAGGGACAAATGTGTTAACAAAAAAGTTATTAAAAAAATAAACCACGGCTTGAATTTCACCTTTTTTTTACCCATACTCTAACCGCTTCACCACGCCGAAACCCGCATTCTACCGTACTAAATCGCTGATATTAAAAAGTTTGAGGGGTGTAGTCTATAAACAGCTTCAATGGTTTCAAAGATTTCTGAATAAATGATACGAAACGAGACTCAAATTCGGGTCCGCTATGGCGAGACCGATCAAATGGGCGTGGTATATTACGGAAACTACGCCCAGTACTTCGAAGTAGGTCGTGTAGAGCTACTGAGATCCCTTGGAACGAGCTATCGAAAACTCGAAGAAGCGGGCACCATGTTACCGGTCCTCGAGCTCAAACTCAAGTACATTCGCTCCGCTAAATACGACGATCTTCTCACCATCGTCACCGAAGTGCGAGAATGGCCCGAAACGCGAATCACATTCGATCATGAAGTCTACAACGAAGAAGGCACCTTACTCAACGTAGGTCATGTAACCTTGGTGTTCGTGGATATAGCTCGGCAACGGCCGCGCAAAATACCGGAGCAACTCGCCGAATACTTTCTGCCGTTCTTCAATGATCAGAAATGAGCTCCACGAAGGTGAGCCCCTGAAGCTCTGTTTCGATCTCTTCACTCCTCGATCGAGGAACGCGAATACTTCCGTAACACGACGCCTCGAACCGCGGGTTCTCAAGTTCAATCTCCTTATGGTGTAACCAGCACTGTACGTCGGAGGTGTTTTCGTAGCCGTATCGTAAAACAAAGGTCTCACTCAGCCATTGGTCCTCGATGGATACCGCATCCAAAGCCATCTTCGCGGCTTCTTTGTACGCGGTGATCAATCCACCCACACCGAGCTTTACTCCGCCAAAATAGCGCACGACCACGATCAGGCACTCGTGCACCTCGAAGGATAATAGCTGTCCGTATATGGGCTTTCCGGCCGAACCACTGGGCTCACCATCATCGTTCACTCTATAAGCACCGGAATCGGGATCGAGCCGATAGGCATAACAATGATGTTGTGCCGCAGGGTGCAACTGGCGTACCTTTTCCAAGGCATCATTCACGTCATCCTCATCCGATACGGGAAATAAATAGGCCGGAAATTTGCTTCCTTTTTCCTTGTACTCGCCTTCCGACACCCCCGAAGGGGCACGGTAATGATCCGAATCACTGCCCCGCATACGCCATCAACCAAATCGCTATCACCGCCAGCAAAATTCCAGCACGATGTGCGTTATTCAACTTCTCTTTGAAAAGTACCACGCCTAGGACAGCGCTCGACAAAACGATCGTCACATTATTGATCGGAAAGATCAAACTCGAGGGAAAACGCTCCCATTGCAAGGTTTTGAGCAAAAAGTAGATGCTCCCAAAATTGGGTACTCCCAAGATCACGCCGGCCCAGATATCTTTCTTTCTCCACGAGGTTTCGGCCTGCGGCCGGATGGTCACCTGCAGAAAACCCATGAGTCCGGCCGTGCCAAATACCGCCGAGGTGTACAAAACGAACTGGCCATCCGGCACAAAATGTGTTTGGTGATACTTCAGAAGTGTGTCCATTAATCCGGCCCCAAAGAATAGGGTCACCGGAAAATACCAGTACTTCGCAATGGGCAATGCCCCTTGGGCTTTGTTGGGCCGAGTGATCAAGAAAACCGCCGCCAACGCTCCGGCGATACCCAATACCCCGAGCACACTCAATCGCTCACCATAAAGCAGGAGTGAAGCGGCGACCGGAATGGCTACCGACATCTTAACCGCTACAGAGGTAACCGATACCCCGGTCTTCTGCGCTCCAAGCGCCAATACATTGAACAAGAATATAAAGAGGAACCCCATATACACTATGTGGGGAGCCCAAAGTTCTTTCCACCAACCCGTTTCGATCCAGGCACTTCCCTGCCAAAACAAGCCAAGCGCAAAGGCAGTGAAATAATTAACGACAATTGCCCGGCGGTTATCGATACCGTAATCGCCAAACCCTCTCAGAATTACGAAGACCATACTCGAGGTCAAAACACTGAGCAATAAATAGATCATGCTTCGTTTCGGATAACGGTTAATACGTCTTTATCGACATTGCAACGTTCCATCAACGCCCCCTGGATCTCAGGGCTTCTTATACCTCCGCCAAAAGAGGTATTTCCCGTCCAAATACGCGCCTCGTCCCATAGATTTCGTCCAATGAAGTACTCTAGCGTTCGGTGTCCGCCCTCCACCAAAACCGATCTGATCTCTTGCCCCTGTAAGTGCTGGAGCACGGAATCTACCGACCTTTCGTCCCATTCGATCTCAAAATGGCGGTCGCTGTGCGGATGGGTTCCTTTATGACCAAAGGTCCAGGTTTCGCCCGACAGATTCCACATTTTAAGGTGTCCTGGCAACGAGCTGTTTGAGTCGATGACCAATCGAATGGGATTACGGCCACTCCACTCACGCACATCAAGACCGGGATCGTCATTGAGGGCCGTTCGCCGTCCAACTAAAATGGCATCTTCTTCACTGCGCCAGCGGTGCGTCCATTGCTTGGCTCGTTTTCCCGTGATCCAAACCGGTCCACGAGCCGCAACGCCATTACCGGGGTCCATGAACCCATCTACGGTCTGCGCCCACTTGAGTACGACATAGGGCCGGCCCGTCTCCAATGCCGTTAAAAAGCGCCGATTCACCCATCGCGCCGCAGGCGCAGAAACACCGACCAAAACCTCGACACCGGCCTCTTTCAATCGTTGAATGCCTTTTCCGCCTACGGCGGGATGCGGATCTTTGACGGCCACCACGACCTTTGGAACCCGCTCTTGCAGAATGCGCAACGAACAGGCAGGGGTGCGGCCCTGGTGATCGCAAGGTTCGAGGGTGACGTACAGGGTGCTTTCGGGAATCAGGGGTCGACCTTCATTAGAAACAGAATCGAAACAGCGCACTTCGGCGTGGTCTTCACCGGCACAAACATGCCACCCTTCACCGATGATACGGTCGTTATGCACCAATACGGCACCTACGAGCGGATTCGGACTAGTAGTGCCGAGCCCGCATTCCGCAAGTGCTATGGCGCGATCCATGTACACCTCGTGTTTCACAGCGATAAAGCTATTAAATTCGCTGCATGAACTGGACCCAGGCCAAAAAACATCTGCGCGAAGAACTGACCGGTATCGACGATCGCGAAAAGGACTCGCTGTTCTTTCTGATCTACGAGGACCTGACGGGCGAAACGCGTAAGACCTTTATTGTAGAACCGCATCGCGACCTGGATCTCGAGACCGAAGCTCAATTCAGATCGATCGTGAAGCGATTGATCGAACACGAACCCCTGCAGTATATCTTAGGAAAAGCGCACTTTTTTGGGCGTGATTTTCGGGTAAACCCCTCCGTGTTGATCCCACGGCCCGAGACAGAAGAACTCATCCACTGGGCCTTTAGCGAAGTCCTGCAGACCGAAGGGCATTGCTTGGACCTCGGCACCGGATCGGGTTGTTTGGCGATCACCTGGATGGCTGAATGTTCGAATTGGCAAGTTAGCGGATGGGATATCAGCGAGGCCGCTCTCCATACGGCCCGAAGCAACGCAATGGACATCGTGCCGCAGGCACCCATTGAATTCGCAAAGGCCGATATGCTCGAACCTCCGCATATCGATGAACCCTACGACGTTATTTTGTCGAATCCGCCGTATGTGCGCTATCTGGAACAGCGTGAAATGCACGAGCGCGTGATCGAGCACGAGCCATCGCTCGCTTTGTGGGTACCTAACGACGATCCATTGCGCTTTTTCGAGGCCATCGCACAGATAGCTGATTTGGGCCTACGGCCCGATGGGCATCTGTTCGTGGAGATCAACCAATACCTCGCCAAAGAAACCGAGGAATTATTCAGATCACACGGTTTTTCTTGGGTACATTTGAAGCACGATCTGAGCGGGAATCCGCGTCTAATGCACATTCGAAAATGAGTATGACCGAAGCTGAGGCCAAAGAGCGCATAGAGCATTTGCGCACCGAACTGCACGACCACAACCATAAATACTACGTACTGAACGCTCCCGAGATCAGCGATCGCGAGTTCGACGCTAAGATGGAAGAGCTTCAGAAGCTGGAGAGCGATTTCACCCAATTTGAAGACCCCAACAGTCCTACACAACGGGTTGGAGGGGCGGTGACCAAGGAGTTCCCCACTGTGGAGCACGCCATTCCCATGCTGAGCTTGAGTAATTCGTACAGCAAGGAAGAGATTGAAGATTTTGGCAAGCGCATTCAGAAGGTCATTGAGGAACCGGTGGAATACATGTGCGAATTGAAGTACGATGGGGCAGCCATCAGCTTATTGTACAAGGATGGTCGATTGGTTCGCGGAGCCACGCGTGGCGATGGTGTGCAGGGCGACGACATCACCCCGAACCTGAAGACCATTGGCACGATTCCGCTCGTTTTGCAAGGCGATGATCATCCGGCCGAATTCGAGATTCGCGGCGAGGTTTTTATGCCCATTGAGGGGTTCACCAAATTGAATCGCGATCGGGTAGAAGCCGGGTACGAGCCTTTTGCCAATCCACGTAATTCGGCGGCCGGAACACTTAAAATGCAAGATAGTGCGGTGGTAGCTGCACGGCCGCTCGATTGTTTTCTGTACCTCGTATCGGGTAACGATCTGCCTTATGCCACGCACTACGAATTATTGGAGGCCGCTCGCCGCTGGGGTTTCCAGGTTCCCGGATACATTCGACTCGTAAAAGACCTCGATGGGGTTCAGGAGTTCATTGACGAATGGGCCGAAAAAAGGCACGATCTTCCCTTTGAGATCGACGGGGTCGTCATCAAGGTGAACAGCATTGCCCAGCAAGAAGAACTCGGCAATACGGCTAAATCGCCCCGTTGGGCCATCGCCTATAAGTTTCCGGCCGAATCGGCCAGTACCACCCTAGAGAAGATCACCTATCAAGTCGGTAGAACCGGAGCCATTACCCCTGTCGCTAATTTGGCCCCGGTGCAACTGGCCGGAACGACGGTAAAAAGAGCTAGTTTACACAATGCCGATATCATCGAAAAGCTCGATGTCAGAGAAGGTGATACCGTTTACGTGGAAAAAGGCGGGGAGATCATTCCCAAGATCACAGGAGTAGATTTCCAAGGACGCGACCCTAAGAGCTCACCTACTAAGTACATCACTCATTGCCCGGAATGCGATACAGAGTTGGTTCGTCAAGAAGGTGAGGCCCAGCACTACTGTCCAAATACCTGCGGTTGCCCTCCGCAGGTAAAAGGAAGGGTCGAACACTTTATTTCGCGCAAGGCGATGGATATCGACGGCTTGGGCAGTGAGACCGTTGATCTGATGTATTCGGCCGGACTCATTGAGAACTACGCCGATCTATACGATTTGAGATTAGAAGACATACTGCCTTTGGAACGCATGGGACAGAAGTCAGCCGAGAACCTGATTGCCGGTATTGAAGCATCGAAGCAAGTTCCATTTGAGCGTGTGCTCTATGCTTTGGGTATTCGGTTCGTTGGCCAAACAGTAGCAAAGAAACTGGCTTTGCACTACAAAGACCTCACTACGCTTGAGGCGGCGGGTCTGGAACAGCTAATTGCAGTGGATGAAATAGGAGAACGAATAGGCCAATCCGTGGTCGACTTCTTCGCGAACGAAAAGAATCAACGTATCTTAGAACGTCTGCGGACGGCCGGACTCCAATTATCGCTCCGCGAGGAGCAAATAGAACAAGGGCCCGATCTGCTCAACGGAAAGAAATTCGTGATCAGTGGGGTGTTCGAAAAGATCTCGCGTAAAGAGCTCAAGGATGCGATTGAACACTACGGCGGTAAAAACGTGGGAAGTATTTCAGGGAGCACCGACTACCTGGTTGCCGGTGAGAATATGGGGCCAAGCAAACGCACCAAGGCCGAGCAGCTCGGCGTTCCCATTATCACTGAAGACGATTTTTTATCCATGATCAACGAGGCATGAAGTTCATTCAGCGATTTAGGGAACGATGGGGGTTTTGGAAGCTTAAGCGAATGACGGCCGAGGTAGATCGAAAACGGGCTCACCAAATTCGATGGAGTGAGAAGCCTTCGATCGGACTGCTGTATTTTTATATACCTGAAGAAGAGGCCTCATTGCATCACTGGGTCGAGTCTAAGGCAAAGGACGGATTCAAAGTGCGTTCTCTCGGGTTCATGGAACTGGAGAAAGGGGAGTCGCTTCCCGCATCCGGACTGCGGTACGAGTTTTTTTCACAGAAAGAACTGAACTGGTATTATCAACCCGTTTCAGGTCCTGTGCAGAATTTCATCGAAGAGGAGTTCGATGTGCTCATTGACTTGGACCGAATAGGAAGGTTGCCTATTCGCTATGCCTTGCAACAATCCAAGTCGCGACTGAAGATCGGCCGTTGTGGTGAGGAAGTGCCTTTTGACCTTTGTTTTGAAGTCGATCGGAAAACGGACATCGATTCTTTTTTGAAAATCACGGAACAATACTTAGATATGCTGGACCCAGCCAAAGAAAAAACGACATGAAAAAGCTAAAAGGAACAGGTGTCGCTCTTGTGACGCCTTTTAAAGAAGATAAACGAATCGATTTTGGCGCTCTTGATCGCCTGGTTCAGCATTGCATCGATGGAGGTGTGGAGTACCTGGTTGTTCTGGGCACCACCGGCGAAAGCGCTACGCTGAACAAAGATGAAAAAATAGCGGTGCTCGAAACCGTTAAAGAGAGCAACGAAGGCCGCCTACCTATCGTACTGGGAGTAGGAGGAAACGACACCCTGGAGGTGGAGCGTCAAATGCGCGATCAGGACTTTGAGGGAATCGCTGCGATCTTATCGGTAAGTCCTTATTACAACAAGCCCGCCCAACATGGCATCATTGACCATTACTCATATCTGGCCTATCGAGCTCCTCGTCCGATAATCATGTATAATGTACCCGGAAGAACCGGTAGCAATATGACGGCACAAACGACTCTAACTCTGGCTGAACATCACAATATCGCCGCAGTCAAGGAAGCTAGCGGAAATTTGACGCAGATCATGACCATCCTCGAATCCAAGCCAAAGGATTTTGAAGTAATAAGTGGTGATGACGCATTGACTTCATTGATTGTCTTCGCGGGCGGACACGGCGTAATTTCCGTAGTCGGGCAAGCTTTTCCCGAGCCGTTTACCAACATGGTTCGAGCTGCGCTTTCGCGCAAGGTCAAGAAAACCAATGTCGACCACTACAAATTATGGCCTTTGACGGACCTACTTTTCAAGGAGGGGAATCCGGCCGGAGTCAAGATGGCACTGCACCTACAAGGGATCATGGAGCCGCACGTCCGTATGCCGTTAGCTCCTGCCAGTACCGGCCTGAAGAAAAGCATCGAGTCCGCGATGGTGGCTGCCGGATTAAAATAAAACGAAATCGAAAAACGTACTTAACCACCTAGTGACTCGCCGACCGTTCTTTTGTTAAAACCAAGAATACGTCGGACAAGCAAATAACTGCCTTATGAAACGTCTTAAGGTGGATGTTGTGGTTATATCAGATGTGCATTTAGGCACATATGGTTGTCACGCCAAGGAACTCACACACTATTTAAAGAGCATAAGACCCGGAAAGCTGATCCTGAATGGGAATATCATTGATATTTGGCAGTTCAGAAAGCGTTATTGGCCCAAGAGTCACATGGCCGTGGTTAAACAGATCATCGGTATGGCGGCCAAAGGAGTACCCGTTTACTACTTGACCGGTAATCACGATGAAATGCTTCGCAAGTTCTCGGATTTTGATCTTGGAAACTTCCATTTGCGCGATAAAATGGTGCTGCCTGTTGGTCATCAGAAGGCTTGGATCTTTCACGGTGACGTATTCGACGCTAGTATTCAACAAGCTAAATGGTTGACCAAAATGGGAGGTTGGGGATACTACATGCTCATTTTGATCAACCGAATGATGAATCACGTACTCGAGCTGTTAGGTCGAGAGCGTATGTCCTTATCAAAAAAGATCAAGAACTCGGTCAAGCAGGCGGTCAAGTACGTGTCGGATTTTGAGAATACAGCGGCTGACTTGGCCGTTGATCAACAATATGACTACGTGGTTTGCGGACATATTCACCAACCTCAGATGCGAACGGTCAAAACCAAGAGGGGCAAGGTCGTCTATTTAAATTCCGGCGACTGGATCGAGAACCTATCCAGTTTGGAGTATCACAATGGCAAGTGGCGTGTTTTCAAGTTCGAGGACGAATTCGATCTGAATAAGTTCAAGCCATCTGAAGGGGATGATGAAGGGTGGGTAAGTGCCCCCGACCCTTCTGAGATTCTAGAAAAAATGTACCTGATCGGGCATGAAGGGTACTTCGAAGAAGAAGATGCGTGATTTTGAACACTTTTTCTACTTTTATTGAGTTGATAAAAGGATATGAAAAAAGTCTTCTTGGTCGTTTTTATGGCTCTTGCGTATCAGGGCATCGCCCAAAACAAATCGAGCAGGTTCGCCGATAAACTCCGTTTCGGAGGTAATTTGGGCCTCCAATTCGGTACGGTTACGCTAGTAGAGGTATCGCCTTTGGTAGGTTATCAGGCTACGGAAAAGTTCATGGTGGGAGTTGGGGGAACGTACCTCTATTTTCAGGACAAGCGTTACGCCTCAACGTATTCCAGCACTTACTACGGCGGTCGAACATTCGGTCAGTACCAAATTACACCGCAGATCTTCGCCTGGGCCGAGTACGAGGCCTTGAATGGTGAACTTTGGAACCCGATCGATCAAGAGCTCGAGTGCCGGTGGTTCGACAATTTCTTTGTTGGCGGGGGATTGCGACAAGGTCCGGTGATGATAACAGCCCTATATAATCTGTCGTACGAGATCGGTCAAGGGTTTTACGAATCACCCTGGGTCATTCGCATCGGAGCATTCTTTTGACCGTTATTTAACACATCTCAAATTTGTACCTTCGCCGCATGTTTAAAGGCCCTTTTCGAATATTCTCTTTTGTCCTGCTATTCTCCTTTATACTTCCAAGCTGTTCGGAATACAACAAGGCTCTGAAAAGCCCGGATCTGAACTATAAATTGGAGGTAACTAAAAAGTATTACGATCGTCAAGATTACGTTCGCGCTTATCCGCTATTTGAAGAACTACTGAACTTGTATCGGGGCACCACCAAGAGCCAGGAGGTCTATTACTACTACGCCATGACCCACTACGGCATGGAGGACTATATTTTAGCGGCCTATCACTTCAAGAATTTCAAGAATACCTTTCCACAAAGTGAAAAAGCTGAAGAGTGCGCCTACTTGGCCGCCTACTGCTATTATCTTGATTCGCCCCGATACAGTCTCGATCAAAGCAGTACGAACAAGGCGATCAACGAGATGCAGCTCTTCATTAATCAGCACCCGGGTAGCAACAGAGTAGACACCGCTACGGTGTATATCGATAAACTGCGAGACAAGCTCGAGCGCAAGAGTTTCGAAATCGGAAAGCTATACTTGAAGATCGGCGATTATAAGTCGGCGATCTTTGCTTTGGAAAACACATTGAATGACTATCCGGATACAGAGTTTCGCGAAGAGGCCTTATATTTGCAACTTCGTGCGAACTACCTACTTGCCGTCAACTCAGTAGATTACAAGAAAGAAGAGCGATACGAGAATGCCACTAGGGCATGCGACACCTTTATTAGGTGGTATCCGGAAAGTGACTGGCGAAAGGATGCCGACAAGCTTAAAGAACGCATCGAGAGCGATTTAATAGAACTTAGAAATCAAGAGCAGCTGTAATGAATTACAAGAAAACAGAAGCCTCCAGATCAACGGAAACTCGCAATCCGGTGGAATTGACCAAGGGAACCGAGAACATTTACGAATCCATTGCGATCTTGGCCAAACGCGCCAACCAGATCAATGCAGAGATCAAAGAAGAGCTTTCGGCTAAATTGAGCGAATTCGCAACGCACACCGATAACTTGGATGAAGTTTTCGAAAACAAAGAGCAGATCGAAGTAAGCCGTTTCTACGAGCGTCTTCCTAAACCATCGTTGATCGCTATCCAAGAATGGCTCAAGGACAAGGTTCACCACCGCATGCCTGAAGAGGAAGAGGACAAAGCATAAGACATGTTACGCGGCAAAAAGGTATTGCTCGGAGTTACCGGAAGTATCGCCGCATACAAATCGGCTCACATTGTTCGTGAGTTCATCAAGGCCGGTGCGGAAGTGCGCGTAGTCATGTCTCCGTCTGCCAAAGATTTTGTGACGCCGCTTACTCTTTCCACATTAAGTAAGAATCCAGCACTCACCTCTTTTACGAAGGAAGATGAAGGTGATGTATGGAACAATCATGTCGATTTAGGGTTGTGGGCCGATTTATTCGTGATCGCCCCGGCGACGGCAAATTCACTGAGCAAAATGGCCCACGGAGAAGCCGACAACTTACTCATCGCGACCTATCTATCGGCGAAATGTCCGGTGTATATTGCTCCCGCAATGGACCTCGACATGTATCGTCACGGTTCAACTGCCGACAGTCTGTCCAAGCTCGAATCGTACGGCAATAATGTCATTCCGGCCGAATCGGGCGAGTTAGCGAGCGGATTAGAAGGGCAAGGACGAATGGCCGAACCCGAAAACATACGTGCCTTTATCGAAAACGACTTAGCTAAGGGGCTTCCATTGAGCGGAAAGAGGGTGGTGATCACGGCAGGTCCTACGCATGAACCCATAGATTCCGTACGGTACATAGGAAACCGCAGCACGGGTAAAATGGGAATCGCTTTAGCGACGAGCTGCCTGGATAGGGGCGTTCAGGTAACTTTGATCTTGGGTCCTACAGCCATAAAGCCCGAAGAGCACCCCATGCTCGAGGTAATACGCGTGGAGACCGCTGAAGATATGCATCGCGCCGCTGAGGCGCATTTCGAAAACATGGACCTGGCCATCGCGAGTGCCGCGGTTTCGGACTTTCGACCGAAAGATACTAGCGACAAAAAAATAAAGAAGGAGTCGGGGACGCCTACCATTGAACTTACCGAGAATCCCGACATACTTGCGGACTGGGGACAGCAAAAGAAAGGGCAAGTCGTGGTTGGGTTTGCGCTGGAGACAGATAACGAAGACGAGCATGCCAAGGGGAAGCTCGAGCGCAAAAATGCGGACGTGATCGTCTTGAATTCGCTGCGCGATGCCGGGGCGGGCTTTGGGCACGATACCAATCAGGTAACGATCATCGACCGAAACAATAAGGAACTGAAAATCGGGTTAAAGACTAAGTCGGAAGTTGCAGAAGAAATTCTCGATTTCCTCGTAAATGAATGGATCCATTGAAGAAGCAGATTGCGATACTGAGTTTATTGACCGTCATGTTTGCGGTTCGGGCCGCTGCACAGGAGTTGAATTGTCGTGTACAGGTGATGAGCCCACAAGTTCAGAACACGAACAAGCAGGTTTTTCAAACGCTTCAACAGGCTATTTACGAGTTCATGAACAACACGCGATGGACCGATCAGGTGTATCAAATGGAGGAGCGCATTGAATGCTCTATTCAGATCAACATCACCGATCAAATAGCAGCCGATGAATTTTCGGGCACCATCAGCGTTCAGAGCGCGCGGCCTGTTTACGGATCGAGCTACAACACAACGGTACTCAACTGGCAAGATAACAACCTGTGGTTTCGGTATTTGGAATTCGCTCCCCTAGACTTCAACGAAAACACACACCTTTCGAACCTCACCAGTGTTCTGGCGTACTACGCCTACATGATCATTGCTCTGGACATGGAGACCTTCTCGGAAAAAGGAGGGGAGCCGTACCTGCTCAAGGCTCAAAAGATCGTGGGAAATGCCCAGGGTGACCGCGAAGCCAGCGGCTGGCAGCCTTTCGAGAGCAATCGTAACCGCTACTGGCTTACTGAACTTTTCTTCGACCAGAATTTTGAACCTTATCGCAAGGCGTTGTACCTGTATCACCGCCAGGGGCTTGATCAAATGTTGGAAGATGACGCAGAGGCGCGACGAAACATTACCCTATCGCTCGAAGAAATGCACAAGGTGCATAGAAATCGCCCCAATAGTTTCTTGATGTCGGTGTTCTTCGATGCCAAAGCGCAAGAGATTCAGAACATCTACAGTACTGATTTAGTCGAAGATAAGGCACGTGTAGTCCAATTGCTTTCGGACCTGGCCCCGGGGCAATCTCAACTGTGGGATAAGCTCGGCACCAACAACTAAGTTTTCTATCTTCGCTCCTATGCTGAAGGAGCTCCGAATTACCAATTACGCGCTTATTGAGGAACTGGGCCTGCGGCCCGATGCAGCCCTCAACACCATTACTGGAGAAACCGGCGCGGGCAAGAGCATCTTGCTCGGTGCATTGGGACTCATTCTAGGCCAACGGGCCGATTTGACCGTGTTGCGCGATCCCGAAAAAAAGTGCGTAGTAGAAGCCGATTTCGATTTGACCGCACTTCAGCTCGGCGAATTCTTTGGAGAGCACGACCTCGATTACGAAGACGTTAGAATTCTACGCCGCGAGATCATACCGTCCGGCAAATCGCGCGCTTTCATCAACGATACACCGGTAAAGCTCCCAGTACTGAGAGCTCTTAGTGAATTTCTGATCGATATTCACGGGCAAAATCAAACCCATTGGCTCAACGATGGTGGGTTTCAACTCGATCTCATAGATGGAATCGCCAAGAACAAGGAGCTCCGCAAAGCCTATCAAAGTGCTTATGCGGCTTGGAGTGATCTATCTCGATCGATCGCCAAATGGAAGGAAGAACAAAGTGAACAGCAGGCAGAACTCGACTATCATCAATTCTTACTGAACGAACTCGAGGAAGCCGAGCTAGTGGACGGCGAGATAGATGAATTAGAAAGTGAGGCAAAAACACTCGAGCACGCCGAAGAGATACAATCCGCCCTGAGTAACGGACTTCAACTGTTGGATGAAGCAGAAGGAGGTATCATTAATTCGATCAAAGAGTTACGAAACATTTTAAGCAGTCTTTCAAGGTGGGGTTCTCGCTATGAAGACTGGAGTCAACGGGTCGAATCTCAAGTCATTGAGCTCGACGATCTGAGCTTTGAGATCAGCAGGGCGGTGAGCGAGGTAGAGGTCAACCCGAATCGGCTTGATGCGGTCAACGCCCGACTGGATCTTCTGAATGGGCTTATGCAAAAGCATCGTGCCGAAGGCACTGAAGCATTGATAGAGCGACGCAATGAACTGCGACAGCAGGTAGGGGACACACATTCTTTGAGCGACAAGATAGAAGAGGCCGGTATAGAACTGAAGTCCTTGGCTGAAGAAGTGAAGAAGCAAGGTGCTGCGCTGAGCGAATCGCGCCGAGAGGCGCATAAACCGTTGATCGCCGAAATGAGTCAGCTATTGAGTAGGCTGGGCATGCCCGACGCTAAGTTCGATTTGCATTGGATCGAGCAACAGGAGGCCGGTCCGCGCGGATTGGAAGCCGTGGAATTCCTGTTTTCCGCCAATAAAGGTCGCGAAGTTGAGCCGCTTAAAAAGGTGGCGAGTGGTGGTGAATTGAGTCGTTTTATGTTGGGGATTAAGAACTTGATCGCTCGGTATCGGCAATTACCCACTATTTTGTTCGACGAGATCGACACGGGAGTTTCTGGAGAGATGGCCGGCCGGATGGGCGCCTTGATGGCCGAAATGGGTGAGCGCATGCAAGTGATCTGTATTACGCATTTACCGCAGGTAGCGGCGAAAGGGGTGAAGCATTTTAAAGTATTTAAGGAAACCACAGACTGCGATACCTATACGGGTATCAGGGCCTTGGATAAACTGGAGCGCGTTGAAGAGATCGCCTCAATGCTCAGTGGAGCCAGCCAAAGTGATGCTGCGAGACAGACTGCGAAGGAACTACTTGCGCGTAAGGTGGTGCGCTAAGGTCAATTAGTATATTTGTAACCCAAACAAAAAGTTATGGCAAAAGGAATACTCGAAGGAAAGAAAGGAATTGTGTTCGGCGCTTTGAATGCCGATTCAATCGCTTGGAAGGTCGCTGAAGTGGCTTACAACGAAGGAGCGCGCTTCGTGCTGACCAATGCACCTATTGCAATGCGCATGGGCGAGATCAATAACCTAGCCGAGAAATGCGAAGCAGAGGTCATTGCGGCCGATGCTACCTCGCTTGAAGATCTGGAAAACTTGATCGACAAAGCACAAGAGATTCTGGGTGGAAAGCTCGATTTCGTATTGCACAGCATTGGAATGTCTGTGAACGTACGCAAAGGAAAGGCGTATACCGATTTGAATTACGATTGGCTTACGAAGGGCTGGGACGTGTCTGCAGTTAGTTTTCACAAGGTGATGCAAACGCTGTATCAAAAGGACGCTATGGCGGAGTGGGGAAGTATCCTCGGGTTGACCTACATCGCTGCACAGCGCGTATTCCCGGACTACAGCGACATGGCGGACAATAAATCGTACCTCGAGAGCATCGCTCGCAGCTTTGGCTATTACTTCGGTAGAGAGAAGAACGTTCGTGTAAACACCGTATCGCAATCTCCGACGATGACCACGGCCGGATCAGGAGTAAAAGGGTTTGGCGGTTTCTTCAGATACGCCGATCAGATCAGCCCGCTCGGAAACGCATCGGCTGAGGATTGCGCCAAGTATTGCGTGAGCTTGTTTTCGGATATGACCTGCATGGTGACCATGCAGAATCTATATCACGACGGTGGATTCAGCACTACGGGGATCAGTCAAGAGGTCATGGAAAAATTCATGGACGGAGAAGGATGATCATCAATTTGTTTTGAAAAAATAAAAGGGGCCACGTCCATTTTGTGGGGAGCGTTTGAAGAATTGCTACATTTCGTTCAAAAGAAATGGGGGATTTGGTATTGGAAGCC
>JAGWBA010000034.1 GCA_021296215.1 Flavobacteriales bacterium | reverse complement strand
TCTTGTAAGCCGGCTTTCGATATTTCTTGCTTTTTCATATCACTAAGTTAAGTGACACACTTTTCTGAACAGACTCCAAATATAGCGGTACATCCTCAGGTCACCACACCTTCTCCAAGGATTTAAATACCTTTGCGAGGAACTAGAAAAGATTCTTTCCACATGGCCATTTCCGCCAACGACCCGAACCGCCAAACCTGGCTTTCCGTCCCCGAGAATTCGGACTTCCCCATTCAAAATATTCCTTTTGGTATGTTCCTGCGGAACGATGAGGCCCTCTGTGCCGGAACTCGTATCGGCGACACGGCGATCAACCTCGGAGCGTTGCAACAACTGGGTTATTTCAGTGGAATAGACCTTCCGGAAGGTATTTTCCTCGAAAACTCACTGAACGCCTACATGGACCTCGGTAAAGTGATCAATCGAGCCGTTAGAGATCGAATCGCCGAGATTTTTGACTCGGGCAACGAAGCGCTCCAGTCGAACGAAGATCATAAGTCGGCGGTGTTGGTTTCCGTAGATGAGATCGAGATGGTGCTTCCGATCGAAATTGGTGATTACACCGACTTTTATTCGAGCAAAGAACACGCTACCAATGTAGGAACCATGTTCCGTGATCCGGACAATGCCCTATTGCCCAACTGGCTGCATATTCCGGTGGGTTACCATGGACGTGCATCTTCTGTTGTGGTAAGTGGGACCGATGTTCGCCGTCCCTTGGGACAAACGATTCTGCCCGATTCAGATACTCCGGTATTCGGACCATCGCGCTTGCTCGACTTCGAAATGGAAATGGCTTTTGTTACACGAACCGGAAAGGGCCTGGGCGAACATATTTCAGTTGAAGAGGCTGAGGACTACATCTTTGGCTTGGCTCTCTTTAACGATTGGAGCGCCCGAGATATTCAAAAGTGGGAATACGTTCCACTCGGACCTTTCCTCGCAAAGAACTTCGCCAGCTCTATATCGCCGTGGATCGTAACGATGGATGCGCTAGAACCGTTCCGTACGGCCGGACCTGCGCAAGATCCCGAGCCCCTACCCTACTTAAAGTTCAGCGGCGACCGCAGTTTCGACATTAGCTTGGAAGTGACCATCCGGCCGCAGGCCGAAAAAGAAACCACTGTGTGTAAGACCAATTTCAAGCACTTGTATTGGAATATGGCGCAACAGCTTGCGCACCACACGGTGAATGGATGTAATGTGCGCAGCGGTGACCTCATGGCGAGCGGAACTATTAGCGGCCCTACGCCGGACGGTTATGGGTCCATGCTCGAGATCACTTGGCGCGGAACCAAGCCGGTGAAGATGTCGGATGGCTCCGAGCGCAAGTTCATTCAGGACGGCGATACTGTGATCATGCGCGGACACTGTGAACGCGATGGAGTGCGCATTGGCTTTGGCGAAGTGAGCGGAACCGTGCTTCATGCGCGCGAAAGCTAAAACCTTGCACATACGGGGCTTTCTTTTGTTACCCTTTTGCTATTTTTACTCATATGCACGAGGCGATTGATTTAGAGCAGGAGAAGAAGGAGATTCGGAATCGCTACCGAGCTTTGCTGCGCAGTGCGAAATACCCGCTGACCAAGGAGGAAAAGAAAACCATCCGAAAAGCTTTCGATTTGGCCATCGATGCGCACAAAGATCAGAGGCGTAAGTCGGGAGAACCCTACATATACCACCCTATTGCCGTGGCACAGATCGTGGCCCGGGATATTGGTTTGGGGCATATCTCTATTGTTTGCGGGCTGCTGCACGATGTGGTCGAAGAGTCGGACTACACGTTAGAGGATATCGAGCGTTTATTTGGCGAAAAAGTAGCGCGGATCATCGACGGTCTCACGAAGATCTCGGGTGTGTTCGATCAAAATGTGAGTGTACAGGCCGAGAATTTCCGGAAGATGCTGCTCACGCTTTCGGATGACGTTCGGGTGATCCTAATCAAGTTGTCGGATCGCCTGCACAATATGCGCACGCTCGAATCCATGGCGCCGCACAAGCAGCGTAAGATCGCTTCCGAAACGCTCTATATATACGCACCTTTGGCGCACCGTTTAGGTCTTTACGCTATAAAGACCGAATTGGAGGATCTCGGACTCAAATATACCGAACCCGAAGTTTACGAAGATATTCAGCAGTGCCTGCGCGATAGCAAGCAAGAGCGCATGCGCTACATTCAGCAATTTTCGTCTCCAATTCGAAGAGCGTTGAACAAGGAGGGAATCGACTTTACCATTAAGGGGCGTCCGAAGAGTATGTTCTCCATTCGGAAAAAGACGCTGAAACAGGGGATCACTTTTGATGAAGTTTACGACAAGTTCGCCATTCGCATTATCGTAAATACCGACACCGACAATGAAAAGGCAGAGTGCTGGAAGGTGTATTCGATCATTACGGACTTCTACAAACCGAATCCGGATCGTCTGCGCGACTGGATCAGCACCCCACGAGCTAACAGCTACGAGTCACTACACACTACCGTTATGGGGCCCCGCGGACACTGGGTTGAAGTTCAGATCCGAAGTGAACGAATGGACGAGATCGCCGAAGTGGGGTATGCGGCTCACTGGCGCTATAAAGAGAATGGTGCAGAAGTCAGCGCCAAACAGCGCGAGAATCAGCTCGAAGGCTGGATCAACAAGATTCGGGATCTGCTGGAAAACCCCGAGGCGAGTGCTATCGACTTCATCGATGATTTTAAACTAAACCTGTTCAGCGACGAGGTCTTTATATTCACACCCAATGGAGATCTCAGAACATTGCCGAAAGGAGCCACCGCTCTCGACTTTGCCTTTGATATTCATACGGAGATCGGGGCAAGTTGTCTGGGAGCCAAAGTAAACGCGAAGCTGGTGCCTTTGAGTTATCAACTCAAAAGCGGTGATCAAGTTGAGATTCTGACTTCCGTAAAGCAAAAGCCCAAGGAGGACTGGATGAATTTCGTGGTGACTGCCAAAGCCAAGACGAAGATCAAGAATGCGCTCAAGGAGGAGAAAAAGGCCATCGCCGACGAAGGAAAAGAGATCCTGATTCGCAAACTAAAGCACCTCAAGGTGCAATTCAACGAAAAGGTTCTGAACGAACTTACTCGTTACTTCAATTTGGCCAATTCACAAGACGTCTTTTACCAGGTAGGCACTGGAGTCATAGACAACAAGCGACTCAAGGCATTTGCCACCGATCGAAGCGGCGGCATTTACAATTACCTGAAATCACGCTTCACACGTAGGTCGAGTTCCAGCATACGATCCGTATCGGAGAACGAATCGGATAAGAAAGACCAAATTCTGGTCTTTGGAGACGATGAAGAACAGCTCGAGTACAAGCTTTCCAAGTGCTGCAATCCTATTTCGGGCGATGATGTATTTGGCTTTTTGACCATCAACCAAGGAATTAAAGTGCATCGGGTCGATTGCCCTAATGCTCTACGCCTTCAGTCGAACTACGCATACAGGATACTCAAAGCCCGATGGGTGAGCTCGGACCGCAGGGATTTCCGAGCCATTTTGACCATCACGGGTATCGACCGATCCGGATTGGTCAATGAACTGACCCGAATCATTTCGAACATGATGAAAGTGAACATCAAGAGCATCAACATTTCGGGAAATGATGGGATCTTCGACGGAACCATTACCGTTGAGGTGCACGACACGCACCACTTGGAACAATTGATTGAAAGGATCAAGAAAATTGACGGCGTTCGGAACGTGACTCGTAGCCTCAAGAAGGAACGCTCCTGATTTCGTACCTTTAGCCCTTAATTCGAACTATCGTGAATAAAGATCATCAAGAGCAAGTTAAACAGGTATTCACGACTTATTTAGAGCAAAATGGTCAGCGAAAGACACCTGAGCGATTTGCCATTTTGAAGGAGATCTACGACCAAAAGGAACACTTTGATGTGGAATCGCTATACATCAAAATGAAGAACAAAAATTACCGGGTATCGCGAGCTACACTGTACAACACGATCGAACTTTTGCTCGATTGCAACTTGGTTCGCAAGCATCAATTCGGAAATAATCAAGCCCAGTATGAGCCTTCATTTTACGATAAGCAGCACGATCATGTGATTTGCACGGACACGGGTGAAGTCATCGAATTCTGCGATCCCCGAATTCAACAGATAAAAGCCTCAATAGAAGACCTGTTTGGTGTCAAAGTTCTGAGCCATTCTCTGTACCTTTACGCCCTTAAAAATGCTCCCGTCGAGGGAGAAACGGAAGAATCATAATTAGCTGAGAACATGTCGGTAGATGTATTACTCGGGCTCCAATGGGGCGACGAGGGAAAAGGAAAAATTGTTGACGTTCTGACCAAGAAATACGACGTGATCGCTCGATTTCAAGGAGGACCCAATGCCGGTCACACCTTGGAGTTCGACGGTATTAAACACGTATTACACACGATCCCATCGGGTATTTTTCATCCCGAAGCCTTGAACGTGGTGGGTAATGGTGTCGTCATCGATCCCGTCATTTTCTGTAGAGAGCTCGAAGGGCTTAAAACGCGCGATGTAAACTTCGCAGAGAAGCTTCTACTTTCGCGTAAAGCTCATTTGATCCTTCCAACTCATCGATTTCTAGACGCGGCTTCTGAGCAAGCCAAAGGGAAAAAGAAGATCGGCTCAACCTTGAAGGGAATCGGGCCAACCTACATGGACAAAACTGGTCGGAACGGGCTTCGCTTAGGCGATGTTGAGCTCCCTGACTTCAAAGAACGCTACGCCACATTGCGTAACAAACACGTTGAAATGCTCAGCCATTTCGACTACGAATACGATCTCGAAGAGGTTGAAGAAGAGTGGTTCGACGGAATCGAAAACCTCAAGAAATTAACTCTGATAGACAGCGAGCAATTCATGGCTGATTGTATTGCCTCCGGTAAGAATATCTTGGCCGAGGGTGCTCAAGGCTCCTTGCTCGATATCGATTTCGGTACCTATCCATTCGTAACTTCTTCGAATACCATTACGGCCGGGGCATGTACCGGTTTGGGTATTGCTCCCAACCGAATCGGTAACGTTTACGGAATCTTCAAGGCATATTGCACTCGCGTAGGAAGTGGACCGTTCCCCACGGAATTGGAAAATGAAGAGGGAGAGCGCATGCGCGTTGCCGGGCACGAGTTTGGATCAACTACAGGGCGTCCGCGTCGATGTGGATGGCTCGATTTACCCGCACTGAAATACGCCATCAATGTGAATGGCGTCACCGAACTCATGATGATGAAGGCCGATGTATTGAGCGGATTGGACACCTTGAAGGTATGTACGAAGTACAAGTACCGTGGTGAAGAGATCGAACATCTCCCCTACTCATTGAATGAAGACTTGATCGATCCCATTTACGACGAGCTACCTGGCTGGAGCGAAGATTTGACCGGAGTAACGAATATATCGGATCTGCCGAAAGCTTTGATCGACTATATCGAATTCATCGAACGCCATTGTGGAGTACCGGTAAAATTGGTCTCCGTCGGCCCTGATCGCGTTCAAACGCTGTACAGGTAAACATCGGGCCGCTAGGCCCAACCAAAATATTCCTTGGACATATCGGCGATGTTTTCCGCGATCGCTAAACTGGCCGTTGCTGCCGGCGAAGGCGCGTTAAGGACGTGGATGCTGTTTCCGCGACGCTCGATTCGAAAATCATCGCGCGTATCGCCATCCGTCCCCAACAATAGTGCCCGTACTCCTGCTCTTCCTGGGCGAATATCTTCCATGGTCAAACTCGGAATCATGCGCTGAAGCGTGCGCAAAAAGAACTTTTTACTGAATGCTCTTCGGTATTCTCCGATTCCGTAGGCCATATTCTTGGTGAAGAGTTTCCAGGTTCCGCCGTAGCTGAGCGCATCCCATGTATCGCGCAAATCAAAATCGGTTTTACCGTAACCCTCGCGTTTGAACGTGAACACGGCATTTGGGCCACATTCGATTTCTCCGTCGGTCATGCGTGTAAAATGCACCCCGAGGAACTGAAATTGCGGATCGGGTACGGGATAAATGAGGTTTTTCACCTTGTGTTTACCCGTTTCGGTCAATTCGTAGTAGTCGCCCCGAAAACCAACCACTTGCTCAGCCAGCTTAACGCTATCGCGTCGCGCCAAACGATCGGCTTGTAAGCCCGCACAGAAGATCAACTCTTTTGCATCGTATTTGGCCTTTGAAGTTATAATCGTCGAGCGCCCATCCAAGTGTTCGATGTCCTTGACTTCCTCACCCAACCTGAGATGGCTTTCGGGATTCTTGGCATCGGCGATCTCGGCCATTTTTACCGTCGCAGCTTTGTAATCGATGATTCCAGTTACAGGCACGTATAATCCGGCAACCCCCTCAACATGCGGTTCGTGCTCCTTGATCTGGGCTCCGGAAATCTTTTCCAGACCTTCGATACCATTTGCGATACCATTTTGATAGATGCGTTCCATATGCCGTAGCTCGCGCTCTTCAGTAGCAACGACCACTTTGCCGCATACATCGTGCGGTATGTTGTGATCTTGAGCAAAAGCAACAAGTGCTTTTCTTCCGAGAACGCAGTTCTTAGCCTTGAGGGAACCGGGCGTGTAGTAAAGGCCGGAATGAATTACGCCTGAGTTATTACCCGTTTGATGGGCGGCCAATTCATTTTCTTTCTCGATAAGGAGGATCCTCTTTTCCGGGTATCTACTTTGAAGTTCGTACCAGGTAGCGGCACCTACGATACCTCCACCAATTATGGCCAAATCGTACATATAGATCTTCGTTAACGACGAACGATCGTAAAAACACGGGATATGTTGAATCCGAAGTAGATGTCACCATCGACCCAGCGTCCGGTCGTTTCGCCAATAAAGGCTGGTTCAAACATACCGCGACTATTGGTCACATGCAACTGAAATACGTGTCCGCCCGTCTCAATATCCACCCCGATCGAAAAGCTGTTGTTATACGGATCATCTTGTTCGAATTGCTGTATGATTCGGTAATGATATTCAGCGTTCAGACTCAAGCGATTCGTGATCTTTAATCGACCGCCAGCTCCAACGGCCAACTGATCGTTATTCATGTCGTTGGTCAAAACCAAGTTATCGTGCATGTATGTTGGAACAACCGCTAATGAAAAGGCCTGGCCGAACTTCCTGGCAAACACAACTTGATGTGCAAAGGACATCCGCTCTACGAAAGATGGTGAGTAGGCATCCTCCGGAGCCCGAAGGCCATTGATGTACATTCCAGAGTACCAGGTTATTGAAAGGGGCATTTCACGAGTACCTGAGCTCTGACGCAGTAGTTTGAACTTTAGGTTTCCCTCGTAGGTCTTCTCAAAGGACGATCGTGCCAAACCCACTTGAATATTATCGGTTATACCGTAGTCGAGGCCCAATCGAATGGTCGCATTGTCGAGACCGAACAAACCGTAAGCTCCATCACTCAACTTCCCAAATCTGTGACTGATAACGAATTTCAGCACGCCCGCACCTACTGTTTCATTGCTCTGAACATTGATAATCCGCGAGTCTTTAAAGGTGGCAAAAGCGCAATTGGTCGTCTTTTCGCCGTCGTCGAGCATATCCATGAGATCGTCTTGCGCAAAGGACGTCACCCCGACAAAAAATGCGACTCCGAGTAGCAATATCTTTTTCATACCATTAATTTTCTTGAGCTCCGGCCTCGATCCAAGCCTCGATCTTGGTTATTTGACAAGGTGCCAATTTTCCCGTAGAAGGCATAAGAAGGGGATCGCCTGCGGCGCGATTTATTCGATCCTGCAACTTTCCATTATCGACCACGGATTTCACCTGGTCGTACTCCGATAGATCCAATTGAGCTGCGGCGAAATTTCCCAAATGACATCCGGCGTAGGCGCAACTTTCACTGATCAGCGGCTCAACATAGCCGGAATAGGTGACTCCGGTGGTATCGCATCCCGAAGGATCGAGATCTTCAATGGAATTGTACGTACAGCTCGATACGAAAGAGACAACCAACACAGTAAAAACGAGTATCCTTCTCATGAATGGCACTTTTGAGTAGAGTTCGATAAATATACGTTCAAACAAAGGCCTTAGGTTTGGAAAGGTTCAAATTAGACCTTTGAAAGATAAGGTTTGAATCGCTTTCGAATAGGTAGCAGAACGAGTATCGACAAAACGAAAAACAAGCTCAACGCCACGACGGACGTACGCATATTCCCCGTGATCGATTCGAGGAGCCCATAGATAAAGGTTCCTAGAATGATCGCCACCTTTTCGGTAACGTCGTAAAAACTGAAAAAGCTGGTGTGCTTAGAGGAATCTTGGGGTAGCATTTTGCTGTAGGTCGACCTGGCAAGAGCTTGCACTCCGCCCAAAACCAGTCCAACGGCCGAGCCTAACGCCAAGAACTTATATTCGACAAGTGGATCATCCGCCCGCAGGGCGAAAGCCACACCACCCATCGACGCCCACACCACTAGCGAAACCATGAGCGCTTTAATGTTCCCGAAACGAGCACTTAAATGCGAAAAAAGTTGTGCCCCGACGATACCGAGTATTTGGATCAAAATGATGGATCCGATCAAATAGGTTGAGTCCAGGTTCAGCTCTTTTTCACCGAACAGACTGGCGACATAGATGATCGTTTGTACGCCAACCGACAAGAGAAAAAATGCCGTTAAGAACCGCTTTACATCGGGCATTGCGGCGAGTTGGTTCCATACTTCACGAAGGGCTTTGTACCCGTTACCTAGAATCGTACGAGTCAGGCGACCCGGCTTGGTTCGATCGGGAAGCCGGCGAAAGGTTACTTGGGCAAATCCGATCCACCAAACAGCGACCATTAAAAAACTGATCCTCGATGCTTGCCCTGAATCTTGAAGGCCAAAAACCTCGGGTTGGAGGATCATCGCTAAATTGAATACGAGCAGCAGGGTGGCTCCGAAGTAACCGAAACTGAAACCCATTGCCGAAGTGGCATCCTGTTGCTCTTCAAAGGCAACTTCTGGCAAATACGCATTGTAAAAGACCAGGCTACCCCAAAAACCAACGCTGGCCACAATGGTCAAAACCAAGGCCAAGGCTACATTTTCACCATTAAAAAAATAGAGCCCTCCGCAGGCCAGCGCTCCAACGTAGCAGAATACTTGAAGGAATCGTTTCTTAGCTCCTGAATAATCCGCAATACCGGATAGGAGCGGGGACAGAAGAGCGACGACTAAAAAGCTAAACGAGAGGCAATAGCTGTAAATAACCGTGTTCTCCCATTCGATACCAAGGAACCGAACCAGATTGTCGTTTTCTCCAGTTGTTACGGCTCCATAGTAGATTGGAAAAACGGCCGTGGCTATGACCAAAGAGTAAACTGAGTTGGCCCAATCGTAAAAGGCCCAACCCCGTCTGGCTCGTTTAGATCCTTTTTGGAAATTAGGCATTCGCCTCTAAAGCACGAATCAGATTCAGTGCCGATCCGGCACTGTACCAGGCGATCTGGTTTTCATTGTACGTGTGGTTTGCAACGATCGTGTCCTTGCTTCCATCACTTTGAACAACTTCGATCGTCAACGGCTTGCCTGGAGCAAAGTCTTTCAAATCAATGAAGTTGAAGGTATCGTCCTCACGAACTTTGTCGTAATCACTCTCATTGGCGAAAGTCAATCCCAACATACCTTGTTTCTTCAGGTTGGTTTCGTGAATACGGGCAAATGACTTCACCAGCACTACTTTCACACCCAAGTGACGGGGTTCCATGGCGGCGTGCTCGCGGCTCGATCCTTCTCCGTAGTTGTGGTCTCCCACCACTACAGTACCAATTCCTTCGGCTTTATACTCACGTTGAGTATCAGGTACAGCCCCGTACTCTCCAGTCAATTGGCTTTTCACCAAATTCGTTTGCTCATTGAAGAAGTTCACCGCACCGATCAACATATTGTTGGAGATGTTGTCCAAGTGTCCACGGAATTTCAACCAAGGCCCGGCCATCGAAATATGGTCGGTAGTACATTTGCCTTTCGCCTTGATGAGCAGTTTCAATCCCTCCATATTTCCGCCATCCCATGGCTCAAATGGAGTTAGTATCTGCAAGCGTTTGCTTTCGGGATCGACTTTCACTTCGATGTTCGAACCATCTTTTGCGGGTTCCCGATACCCGGCATCTTCTACCGCAAATCCGGAAGGTGGCATTTCGATTCCCATAGGCTCATCGAGCTTCACTTGTTCACCATCTTCGTTGGTCAACGTATCCGTGATCGGGTTAAAGGTCAAGGACCCTGCGATCGTAAATGCCGTGGTCAATTCAGGTGAGGCCACGAATGCATGGGTGTTCGGGTTTCCGTCATTTCGCTTGGCGAAATTTCGGTTAAACGAAGTAATGATACTGTTCTTGCGATCCGGATCGTCCATATGACGAGCCCATTGGCCAATACAAGGTCCACAGGCATTTGCCAGAACTACTCCACCCATTTTACCGAAAGTATCCAAGATTCCATCCCGCTCTGCCGTATAACGAACTTGCTCGCTACCTGGAGTAATGGTGAATTCGGCTTTTGGCTTGAGATTTTTATCTATCGCCTGCTGTGCCACAGAGGCCGAACGCGTCAGGTCCTCATAACTCGAGTTGGTACAAGAACCGATAAGTCCAACTTCCAATTTTTCAGGATAGCCATTGTCTTTAACGGCTTGAGCGAATTTGCTCAACGGCCATGCGAGATCCGGAGTAAATGGTCCGTTAAGGTGTGGCTCCAATGTGTCGAGATCTATCTCAATAACTTCGTCGAAGTATTTTTCCGGATTCTCGAATACTCCATCATCGGCGCGAAGGTTTTCTGCGTTTTGATCGGCCAAGTCCGCAACATCGGCACGATCGGTTCCACGCAAATACTCACCCATTTTGGCGTCATAGCCGAAGATTGAGGTCGTTGCACCGATCTCTGCACCCATATTACAAATGGTACCTTTTCCAGTACAGCTCATGCTTTCGGCTCCAGGGCCAAAGTATTCTACGATGGCTCCCGTTCCCCCTTTCACTGTCAAAATACCCGCAACCTTCAAGATCACATCCTTGGCTGAGGTCCAACCGCTCAGTTTCCCTGTCAGTTTAACACCGATGAGCTTTGGAAACTTCAATTCCCAAGGCATTCCGGCCATCACATCCACTGCGTCGGCTCCACCAACGCCAATAGCCACCATACCTAGACCACCGGTGTTCACTGTATGTGAGTCAGTTCCGATCATCATTCCACCCGGGAAGGCGTAATTCTCAAGAACTACTTGGTGGATGATTCCTGCGCCGGGTTTCCAGAATCCAATTCCATACTTGTTCGAAACGGTGGACAAAAAGTCAAAAACCTCTTTATTGATGCTGAGCGCCTTTTCCATATCCGCCACGGCACCTGTTTCGGCTTGAATCAAGTGATCGCAGTGAACAGTAGAAGGAACCGCAACTTTGGCCTTTCCGGCTTGCATGAATTGCATCAAGGCCATTTGGGCCGTCGCATCTTGCATGGCTACACGATCCGGAGCAAAGTTCACATAAGACTTACCGCGCTCAAAGGCTTCGGTGGCTTCACCATCGGTCAAATGTGCGTACAATATCTTTTCTGTTAAGGTCAATGGACGACCAACAACTGCACGCGCCTGGTCGATTCGCGTGGCCATTCGGCTATATACGCCTTGGATCATTTCGATATCGAATGCCATATGGGAACTTTTTTATATTCGTAATTCGTTCTGAGGGACTGCGAAAATAGCAAATTCAGCCCTGTTTTTAAAGCCGGGTGTATCGGCTCTATTCGTAACTTGCTCCTATGAAATTGATCTCGTCCGTCTTTGTCGAAAACGTCCGCCAAGCCATAGGCTCCATCAAGAGTCAAAAATTACGCGCGGGACTCACCATGACGGTCATCGCCATTGGAATTACCGCGTTGGTTGGAATCCTCACCGCAATTGACGTCATCAAAGGGAGCATTACCGATAATTTCGCCCGAATGGGAGCCAACAGCTTTACCATTCAAAACTCCGGTATGACCATCATGTTCAACAATAATGGCATACGCCCAAAAAGACACGAACCCATTAGCATCCGCGAAGCACAGTCTTTTAAGGACCGCTTCGATTTTCCGGCCACGGTGTCCGTTTCGATGATGGCTTCCGGAACGGCACAACTTCAACGGCTCGAAAAAGAGACCAAGCCAAACATGCAGGTAGCGGGGGTGGATGAAAACTATATTCTGACCGGTGGCTATCGGCTCGAGAGCGGACGTAATTTCATCGAGCAAGAGATCGAAGACAATCGCTCCTTTACCATCATCGGACCCGACGTCGTCCAGGCACTGTTCAATGAAACCGAGGATCCGATCGGCCAAACCATCAGTATATCCAAGCAGAAGTTCAAAGTCATCGGTGTTCTGGAATCCAAAGGATCTTCAGCTGGCTTCGGCGGTGATAATATTGCGCTCATCCCCATCCAAAAAGCCCGACAAGTCTACAGCAGGCCCAACCAAAGTTTTCAAATCTCGGTCATGTGCAACAGCACTCAGGACAAAGACACCGCCATCAGCTATGCGAGTGGGCTCATGCGGGCAGTGCGTAAGCAGCATCCAACCGAAGAAGAGAGCTTCAACATTCAACAAAGCGACAACCTCTCCCAACTTCTCATCGAACAGCTTGGAGCCGTGATCTTCGCTACGATCACGATCGCTTTGATCACCCTATTCGGAGCCTCCATAGGGCTCATGAACATCATGCTGGTAAGTGTTACCGACCGTACCCGCGAAATCGGAATCCGCAAAGCCATAGGTGCCAAGGCCAACAACATCCTGCTCCAATTCCTCATCGAAGCCGTAATCATTTGCCAAATCGGAGGTCTCTTCGGAGCCGCCCTCGGCATTATGGTGGGTAACGTGCTCAGCTTCCAGTTCGACGCGCCATTTCTCGTGCCCTGGACTTGGATCTTCACGGCATTCCTCGTTTGTTTGGGCGTAGGTACCGGCGCGGCATGCTACCCTGCCATGAAAGCCGCGCGGCTCGATCCCATCGAATCGCTTCGATACGAATAGTATTTCCTACCTTTCTGTTCATGAATCTATGTCACGCTCTTTTGGTTTTCGGCCTCGCGGCCGGATTCGCAACATCGGCGGAAGATTGGACCCCTCTCAATTCGGATCGACCCGGACACACTTTCTCGAGCTCAACGGCAAATTCCGGTGCTCTCCTGCTCGAATCCGAGTTCGACTGGAACCCTAAAAAAGACCTAGCAGATGAGTTCTCAATACCTATCCTACTCCGATACGGCGTTACGGATCGGCTCGAAGTCAATGCCGGTTCATCGATTTTCTTTGAACCAACCGTACAACGCAGTTCCGCCTTCGAAGTGGGTGCCCGCTTTCAGTGGTTTCAAGGTGACCGCTTTAAAGCCAATCTCCACGGTCGGTTTCAACTCGCGTACCCAAGTAGCGATGCCCGGCTGGCGGTGTCCTGGCTAGGAACCAACTTTACATTCATAGACGGAAAATGGAGTACCAATCTTAGTGTATTCGGATATCATCTAAACCCGAAAGGTTTTGAAAGACGAGATTATGAGCCGTACACGGATATGTCCTTCGTCCTTAACTTCAAATATCAAGCGAACGAAAAATGGAGCGGATATATTGACTATGCTTTGAGTGAATTTTGGTATTCACCACCCTTCCTATCTCAGGAACTGTACTACTTTAAGGGGGTTTCATGGGTCTGTGCACGGCTTATCAACCCAAATCTTCAGATAGACGTAGCTGCCGACATTCCATTTAATTTCGGATTCTCAGCCGGAAAAGTATACGTTTTAGTAGAGTACATTTCGCTCGGAGCGACTTGGCGGATCATTCCCGGCAATAGCAATTCGACGACTAAGTAGTACCATGTTGCCGACAAACCTCAAATTCCCTACATGATTCAACGCATCGCAATTCTTTTTCTCGGCCTCGCGGCCGGATTCGCAACATCGGCTCAGGAATCCATCTCCTCCATAAATTCCGATCGCCCCGGTCAAACCTTCTCCAGTACTGTCGTAAGTCCGGGTGCACTCACCCTTCAATTCGGTATCGAGACCTATTGGACCGGAGCTAGCAATTACTACATGCATACCAACCCTATTCAATTTAGGTATGGTCTTATTAAAAACCTGGAACTCAACGCTTCATTTACACGTAATTTCATTCATGAATTGGGCCTCGATAATGATTTTGACATCGGCGCACGATATCAATTGCTCGACCTCGAAAAGGTGCATCTGAATATTCTCGCGGGCTATGGAACATCTGTCGTTCCAAAATTGAATGATAATGTCTCTACCGTTCGATTCCTTTTTAACTTCGGGATTGATGCCGGGCAAGTGTCCTTTGGAACATCGACCGGCGTAATGATACTTGAAGCCTCCGGTCAATACGAGAGTGGATCAACAATTTATTCCACCCTAAACTTGGCTTACAATCCCAACCCGCGCTTTTCAGTATTCGTGGATTTTCAACTAGTTAATTTTCAACAGTTCAATTCCGGACCGTACGAAAGTCCCAACATCACGAGCTTTTTTGAGTCCGATATGCTACAACTTGGTATGTCGTACCAAGTGTGGAAACCACTTCGATTTGATTTGAATATAGGGACAGACGGTTGGAGCCAAGAATACTCATTTGGACCGGCCATTTCCGACCCGATAAAAGCATCCATCGTGCATACGTCCATGGGCTTAACTTGGCGTATTTTAGCACCCAAAGACTAAAATGGAAAACGCAGCTCAGCAAATAAGGTGGGATCAGCCCTTCTGGCAATACGCACTCATTATTGTTGCCGCCTTCGTGGCCGCGACCATCGTGTCTCGTTTGATCAACTTTTTCCTCAACCGATTCTTCAACTCCAGTTCACTGGTTCTAAAAGTAGATCCTACGCGTTATCGCTTCTTCAAGAATGCCGTAACGGCCTTGATCTACCTTTTGGCGTTCTTCACCGTGATCTACAGCATTCCGGAATTCAAAGCGCTCGGCCTTACCCTATTCGCCGGTGCCGGGATATTCGCTGCGATCGTCGGTTTCGCCTCACAACAAGCCTTTAGCAATATCATCAGTGGACTGTTCATCGTGATTTTCAAGCCCTTTCGTGTAGGTGATCTTATTCAAGTGGGATCCCTCAGATCCGGATTGGTCGAGGACATTACCCTACGCCATTCCGTCATCCGGAACTTCGAAAATCGCCGTATCGTTATTCCCAACTCCGTAATAAGCACCGAAACAATCATCAATTCCACGATCACCGACGAAAAAACGAATACGCAAATCTCCTTATCGGTCTCCTACGACACCGACCTGGACGAGGCCATTGACGTCATCCGAGAAGAAGTACTTAAACACCCCGGTCTTATTGACTGGCGAACACCGGAGGATATTGAGAAAGGCGAAGAAAAGGTGGTCATCCTGGTCATGGGCTTCCTCGACTCCGGAATCCGGCTCCGGATAAACGCGTGGGCCGAAGACTCCATTACCGGATTCATGATGAAAACGGACTTGAACAAGTCCATCAAACGCCGATTCGATGAAGAGGGAATCGAGATCCCCTTTCCCTACCGAACCGTTGTCTATAAAACAGATGTCGACCAAGCCAAGGCTGAGATCCGAAACCGAAAGTCGTGAGCGTCAAACGATTGAGCTATAAGTAGAAATTCGGTAAACCGCCCGGAACCATTGATTACACGGGAATTCACCGGAGTGAACCCATGACCATGGAGCTTATTCGATACGGCGAAGAAGGCTCCGAAACTTTTGTGCTCAATTCGCTCGAAGATTTTAACCAGCACTATCGCGACGGACAAAATCATTGGCTTCGCATATTCGGACTGCACGACACAGACACCCTTCGTGCCGTAGGCACAAAATTCGATATTTCGGACCTCGTACTCGAAGATATCGCCAACGTGCGGCACAGCCCCAAGCGAGAGATCAATGGCGACCAGGCGATCTTTATTCTGAAGTTGTTCAGGATCGACGAAAAAGATGAGCTGGCTACCGAAAACCTGATCATTATCTACAATAAAAAGGTGCTCATTACCTTTTCAGAACGGCACGACTCGCCCTTTGGCCCTCTACAAGAACGCCTTAAACATCCGCAAGGCCGTATCCTCAAGCGAGGACTCGACTACCTGCTTTTTGCGCTGATCGACCTCATTGTCGATTACACTATTCTGATCATCGACAGCTATACCGAGAACATTGACCTGCTCGAGATCGAAGCCTCGCGCGATCGAAAAGGTAAAGTGGTCGAAAACATTATTCAGTACAAGCGAGAGATCGTGCTGATCCTGCGATTCTTTGCGCCACTCGGCCACATGACCGAGGCAAACAAGGATCTCGACGTACTGGTATCGGCAGAGAACCGCTCCTTTTTCAAGGATCTTCACGGAATGATTGGCGCTAATATTCAGCAACTCGAGTTCTTACGTGATACGCTGAGCGATTTGGTGGACATCCATTCTTCGCCTATGGACCACCGTATGAACCGCACGATCTACACACTTACACTCATTTCCGTCATCTTCATACCACTAACCTTCATCGCAGGGGTCTACGGAATGAACTTCGACAACATGCCCGAACTACACAACCCCGACGCATACTACTATGTACTCGGCGTCATGGGTATCATAGCCATAGGCATGTTGCTCTATATGAAGCGTAAAAACCGGTTCTGATTATTATTTCATGATCGGACTGGCACGGTCGCATACCGTAGGGCACGCCGTTGCCGGACCCACCGAAACGCGCATGTATCCGCTCGTCATATCCTTACCATCGGCCGTGGCAACGACTACGTTGGCAGTATTGCCGTCCGAATCGAGCCCAAAGTACAGGCGCACTCCATTGGATCCGCTGTTCGATTTTGATACGTCGTTCATGATCGAAAGGGCTGCATCGCTCACTTCAATGGCCTGAACTGCACCGTTGACTACCGGTGGGTCATTCTGCATGTAGGTCCGATGCAACATTTTCGCTTGCTCAACACCGATACCATCACCACCTTGGTCGAATTTTGGACCGTCCAACGTAAACGAATAAACGCCGAGCAGGGCGGCGCAAGCGAGCACTCCCGCTCCGAAGGACTTCAAATAGACATTCACTTTCATAAAATCTGAGTTAGGTTGTTCCGGTCAAATTAGACAAATAATCGGAGCAAATGGAAAGAGTTCCTATCTTTTGACCGTCATGAACGCGATCTCACGAACCCTCGTAAACTTCCTCGTTTTTTTCTGCGCCTACGGCGCGATGGGTATCGAGCGTCCATTGCCCAACGATCCTTCCTGGCCCGCCATCCTCTCGGCTCCGTCAACCGAAATGCAGCTCGATCTGCTCGGCCAAAAGGCTCGTATCGCAAAATACCTTCACGCTTCCGGCTCTACCATTGACTCCGTGATCGATAGACTACGAGCTCTTCACGACCAGCCAATAGGGCATCGCGAACATACGCGGATCATCGAAATGTATCTCGAATTCGGCCCCCTTTTGACCAAAAGCAAATAAGCACATCGGATGATCGCCGAATGGGAATCGCGAACCTCTGACTTTCCTAAAAAAGCGTGGTACGCTCATTTCTTCAGGTCTCAATTGTACGATGCCACCTACAAGTTCGATAGAGCCGTTACGGAAGGACTAGCCGCTTTGAGTCAAGCCCGGATCTTGGGAGACTCCGTTTTAGTAGGCTGGAGCTATACGCAACTGGGGCAGGCCGCTGAAAACAACAACCAACAAGTTCCGGCACTCACCTACTTTCTCATCGGCGAAGAGGTCATCAAACGATTTGGCAACGATCGTAGCTTGTTCAAACACTACGAGGAACTGCGCGACTTTTACGTTCGGTTGGGCGAAATTGACGAAGCGTACCGCACAGTGGAACTTCAATCTGAGCTGATCGAAAAAAGCGATGAATTCGACCGCATCGATCAGTACCTTCTCGACTATTGGAAGCTGTACGTGAGTATCGAAGCCGGATATTTAGATGACTACCTCGATGAACTCCTCAACCGCATACACAATTTCGAAGATCAGGGATACAACTACCAACTCGCGAATACCTAAGCCTGTACAGAACCCAGCTCATTAGAAATGAAGACTTTCAAGGGTTGTATGAGTTGTGCCGCGACATCCTTCCCGACGAACTCGAAGAAACTCGGGTCACCGCGCCATACCCGTATTATAGACTCCGGGCTTATTTTAAGGAAGCTCAAGGTCAAATAGACAGTGCTTCGTATTTTTGGCAAAAGGCAAGTGCCGAAATGGCCGCTCAGCCCGATCTCTACCGAAAGGCCAATTTTTACATCCGCATGGGCGAATTCTACGAACGACAATTGGAGTTCGAACGGGCCGCGCACTTCTTTGACATCGGAGCTCAGTACAGTCGAGAATCGCGCTTTGTTCCTTTTTTGTTGAGAGCCGTGGCCGGACTCGAGCGAATGCGTTTGGTTGAAGGAGATTATCGCAGTGCCTATGCCCTGGCCGATGAACGCCATGCACTCGAAGACAGCATCCAAAAGATCAACGAAAAAGAAAAGCTCGCGCTCGCCGAAGTACTCCACGAAATGCGGCTCGAGCAAAGCCGCCAAGCCGCACAACTGCGCACCGAATTGCTTCGATCGTGATCTTTTGGCTTCGGTTTCGCCTTAATTGTACTGCTGAGCGGACTTATCTTCTACCAATTCCATCAAACCCGACGCGAAAAAAGTAGAAGCGATAGCCTCTTGCTGAACATCCTACCTGTCGAAACAGCCAACGAGCTCAAAGAACACGGCAAAACCACCGCCTGCGATTCGATCAAGTGACCATCCTATTCGCCGATTTTGTCGGATTCACCACCCTCTCAGAACGCCTGTCTCCAAGTGAACTCGTAACGGAGATCGATAGCTACTTCCGCGCTTTCGACCGAATTTGCCAAACCTATGGCCTCGAGAAAATAAAGACCATCGGAGATGCCTATCTCGCCGTAGGCGGAATGCCCGTCGAAAATAAAGCTGCCGCTGCAGATGTTGTGCGAGCTGCCCCGGCCATGCGCGACGAGGTCGATGCCATTAATGAACTGCGGCCCGACAGATCACTTGCCGTGCGTATCGGTCTGCATACGGGAGATGTCGTGGCCGGTGTAGTTGGAACCATGAAATTCCAGTACGACGTTTGGGGCGATGCCGTGAATACTGCGGCGCGGATGGAACAAAACAGCGAGCCGGGAAAGGTCAACATCAGTCAAACGACCTTTGACTTGGTTCGAGATTCCTTTAAAACTAGGCATCGCGGACGCATTGAAGCGAAGAATAAAGGGCTTATGGACATGTACTTCGTCGACCACGCCGGTCAATAAATACTCGGATTGTACTTTTCAGGGTAGCGCCCCGCCTTATCGCGGTAAAAATCTTCAATATGCGCCATATCGGTTTCAAAATCTCCCGTAGGGTAATAAACCGGACCGATACCGGCGATGCGCTTTTCGTAATCGACATAGCCCAACACGATCGGAACCTCGGCCTGAATAGCGATGTGATAGAATCCGGTCTTCCACTTATCGACGCGGGAGCGAGTGCCTTCGGCCGGAACCAAGATCACCATTTCGTCATTTTCTAGGAGTTGCTCAATAGCGAACGAAGTGAGGTTTCCACGTCGACTTCGATCGACCCCAATAGCACCAGAAGCGCGAAATAAAAAGCCGAATACAGACCGGGTGTAGGCGTCCTTGATGAAATACCGCATACGAATACCGATGTACCAGAACGACAGTATGGCAATGGAGTAATCCCAGTTACTGGTATGCGGTGCAGCCACCATGACCATTCGTTTGAGTTCCTTGGGAACCGACCCGCTGATCTTCCAACCGAAAAGTCCCAGAATGGTCTTTCCTAACCACTTCTTCATGATTCTTCGAAATAATCGTCCTTGAATCCGATCAAATATACTTTTTCCGTAGCACGCGTTATGGCCGTGTAAAGCCAACGCAAGTAGGCGATATCGGGTTCGCCGGTGGGCAGGTAGGCCTGCTCAACGAAAACGTGTTTCCACTGACCACCCTGCGCCTTATGACACGTGACGGCGTATGCGTACTTGACCTGCAAGGCCTGGTAATATTCGTTTTGCTTGATCTTTTGCCTCTGTTGGTATTTAGATGGAATATCGGCGTAATCCTCTTTTACGGCTTGGTGAAGTCGTTGGCTCGAATCGCGATCAAGGCTTGGGCCGTCGACCCGCAAAGTGTCGAGCAGGAGCATCACGTCTTGCTCTTCCATATCCGGGTAGTCCACGAGTCGAACGGTCGCTTCGGCAAACTGAAATCCGTATAACTCCCTGATGCGGCGCACGGCCATCACCTCTGCGATGTCCCCGTTGGCGATGAAGTTGGAACGCTTATTTCCTTCGAGCCAGAAGTAGTTGTTTTTGACCACCATAAGGTAATCCCCTGCACTGAGATCGGTGTCTTGCCAACGAATGCGCGCTCTAATTTGTCCGTTATACAGGTTAGCGCGTTTATTGGATCTGCAAATGACCACGGTGTTGTCCACCCCATCTTCATAGGCCTCGTTGAGTGCCTCTTCGAGTTCAAATCCCTCTCGGATCCGAATGAAGTCGGGAAAGTTCTCAATCGAAAATCGCGGTACTTCGGGTTCATCGATCTCGATGATACGCCGTACCTCGGTCGCATTGAAGAGAATGCCCGAATCGAGCCGTTGGCGCACCACTTCGGTAAGCCGATGCTCTGTGATCTCTCTGTCGTAGCGAGCACCCAGGTACTCGGGGTCCAACGCAGGACTGAGGTCGCTGTGTACGGGCGGAAGCTGCGCCTCGTCGCCAATAAACAGCAGTTTGCAATTAACTCCCGAATAAACGTATTCCACCAGATCGTCGAGCAGGGAATTTTCACCGACTCCGCCCGATCCCGTGATCATTGAAGCTTCGTCTACAATGAAAATGGTGTTAGTGTGTTTGTTTTCGAGACGTTCAAAAAAGACGCCTCCTTGGCGAGTAACCCGAGGAACGTAAATTTTTCGGTGAATGGTTTGAGCCGATTTACCGGAATACAAAGACATCACTTTGGCCGCCCGCCCGGTTGGAGCGAGGAGCACGGTTTTCCTTCGCACCATAGGTGCAGATAATACTACGGACCTCACCGCGGTCGTTTTACCGGTACCGGCATATCCCTTTAAAAGGAACAATCGGCGGGGGTTTAGGTCCAGCATGAAGTCGGCCAGCCGGTCGAGTAGTGCGTCCTGTTCCGCTGTGGGCGTGAATCCGAACGAGCGGAGCAATTGTGTTTTCAGGGCTGCGCCCTCCATAGTTTAACTTTCTGTTAAGCCCAAAGATAGGGTGCTTCAGGGCCATTAAGGCAAGCTTTCGGTTTAAAAAAAATTGTAGATTTGCTCCACATCAAATACCCTATACGTTCATGAGAACGCTCATACTCAAAGTAGTTTTAGTTATCGTCGCCCTAGGTTTGGCGTATTGGTTGTACGAGATCATTCAAGCTCCTATCCGCTTTGAACAGCAGAAAAACCGCCGTATGGAGGTGGTGAAGGAAAAGCTGATCACGATTCGCACCGCCCAATCGGCTTTTAAAGAAGTGAACGGTTACTTCAGTCCAAACTTCACCGACCTGGTCGCCTTTTTGGATACCGGTGAGTTTACCCTTTTGCAACGACGCGATTCGAGCTTTGAAGCGTTCAATGATCTGTACCAAATGATGGAGATCCGCGATACCGTGGTGATCGACACGCTGGGATACAAATCGATCAAAGACTCCTTATTCGCAGGCTACGACCTCAACAGCATGAAGACCATTCCTTTCTCGGGCGGAAAAGAGTTCGCGATGGACGCTGGTCGTTTGGAGAAAGAGGGTGGATTGGTCGTTCAAGTGTTCGAAGCACGCGCTCCAAAAGAGGAGTATTTGAAAGGATTGGACCGCACCTTGATCAATACCCAAGCAAAGGATTTGCAGGTGGGCTCCCTTACCGAAGCGACATTAGGTGGAAACTGGCAGTAAAATAAAGGCGAAGGCCGATTTTATTGACCAGACCCAATTAAGAAATTCGCATCCCAAGCACAGGTCCATCCAGCTCGACTCGGATGGACTTTCTTTTTCGATATTGGATCTGGAAAAGAATACCTATATCGGTGTGCGCGAGTACGACTTTAAGGCCACCGATCGGCTGCAAGTGATTTGGGAGCGCTACCAAAACTTGCGCGAGCAGGACGAGTGGTTGCGGACCGATACACACAGCCAAAGCATGGCCTGGAATTTTGGAGTTTCTACACTGATCCCCAATGCTTTCAGCTCCCCGATGGCCGAAAAGACCCTTCGTAATTTCGTTCAACCTTTACTCCCGAGTGATGAGCTGTTCAGAGATGACCTTCCGGCCGTTGAGGCCGGGAATGTTTACCCCCTACCGAGTTCGTTACACGAGCATTTTAAGGGAGTGAAGGTAGTACACGGAACCACTCCCTTTCTCGAGGGCATGCTGCGTAGATTTCAAAACGACGAGGCTTCGCGAGTGCTCGTGAATATCGAAAATCGTCAATTCACCTTGTTGGTGCTCATCGACCGAAAGCTGCAGCTCTTTAATCGCTACCCTTTCCAAACCTCCGAAGACCTTATCTACTACCTGCTCTTCGCCATGGAACAGCTCAACCTCAACCCTGAGGAGGTGCCCCTAACCCTCTACGGAAGCATCGAAAAGCACTCGGCACTCTACGAGATCGCCTACAAGTACATTCGTAATGTGGATTTGGGCCTACGGCCCGATGGGTTCGTATACGCCCCCATTCTCGATAGCGTCGCGCCACAGCACTACTACGGACTCTTTCAGCAGTACCTATGCGTATCATAAGCGGCACCTATAAAGGGCGTCGAATATCGGCCCCAAAGAACTTGCCCGTTCGCCCCACTACCGATAGAGCCAAGGAGGCTTTGTTCAACATCCTCGGTCATCGGATCGATCTGTACGAAAGCAAGGCACTCGACTTCTTTGCCGGAATAGGTAGCATCAGCTTAGAATTGATCTCGCGGGGTTGTCCGGATGTCACAGCAGTCGATAAGCATCGCGATTGTACCATTTTCATAGAAAGCACCGCCAAGGAGCTCGGCATGGAAGGCCTGCGTGCCAGTCGGTCCGATGTCTTCGTTTTTGCCCAGCGCACTCCGGAGAAGTACGACTTCATCTTTGCGGATCCGCCCTACGATTTAATGCGAAGTGATGAACTGGTGAATATCATAAGCCAACGATCTCTATTGAATTCAGGAGGTTTACTCATCATTGAACACAGCGACAAAGAAGACCTAAGTGAGGTTTCGGGCTTTACGGAGCACCGCCGATACGGACACGTGAATTTCTCTATCTTTGAGATATGAACAGAGTAGCCGTATTTCCCGGGAGCTTTGATCCCATCACCAACGGGCATGTCGATATCGTGCAACGAGCGGTCGGACTATTCGATAAGATCATCATTGCCGTTGGGCAGAATGCCCGGAAGAAGTACATGTTCAGTCGCAAGGAGCGTATGAAGTACATTCACATGGCCTTTGAAGGTGTAGATGAGATCGAGGTGGCGCAATTCGAAGGGCTTACGGTCGAGTTTTGCCGATCGGTGGGAGCGCAATATATCCTGCGCGGACTTAGGAATCCGGCCGATTTTGAATTCGAAAAGGCCATTGCCCAGGCCAACCGGATGATGAATAACCGGTTCGAAACAGTGTTTTTATTGACCGACCCTGAATTCTCGGCGATCAGCAGCAGTATTGTCAGAGACATCTTCCGCAACGGAGGCGATGTCTCTATGTTTGTGCCTGTAACAATCGGCTGATATTGGCGTAGGTGTTTTCCCAAATCTCGGGCCATCTTTCGCGTTCCATCCAAACCACTTCCTCTATACCCTCTTCTGTTTGTGGAATCAATTTCTCAGTTCCCGAACTCCTCAAGGTACACCAATAGGCCACCTTTAAGATGGGTTGTTCACCAATGCGGTACGTGTGATAGGTAGGGAAAATAGGTTCACCGAGGGCGAGATCAGTGATGCCGCACTCCTCTTCGACCTCGCGCAGTGCAGATTGCGCCGGTGATTCGCCCGGTTCCATTTTCCCCTTGGGAAGGTCCCACTTGCCCCATCGATTGATCACGAGTAGCTCGTTCCTGTATCAGCCCCTTAAAGGGCTGGACAGATTTTCTAAAACAGTTTAGGAGATTTAAATTTAGAAGATTATGTCAAAGAGAAGAA
>JAGWBA010000033.1 GCA_021296215.1 Flavobacteriales bacterium | reverse complement strand
AGAATCTATCTTTAATCAAACCCAATTATTAACTAACAAAACCGCATTGTTGGTCTGAAATATGGGGAGTATTACACTTCAACTTTCTGAATATCCCGTCATGGGTTCAATATGAACAAACGGATGAGTTTACTGTGCAAGTTACCATCAAAGACGTTATGGAAGTTCAAATCCTGCACGAAGAGGAGTTCGCTGACGAAGACAAGATTCAAGCAATAATTGACAATTTGGATCCCGACGAAACTGCAGATCGAATAAATTAGCCCACGTAATTTAACCTCACCTATTTAATTCAGGCGAATGAAGATTGAAACTACAGTAGATGTCTACCGTAATGCAACTTTAACTGCGATTAAGGTGCCTTCTGGGAGAGTATTTGATGTTGAAAGGGCTGATGACGTATTTCTTTGAAAGTCTCATCGTCCTCGTGAAAAGTAGCAAGGGGAATCTCAGAACAAGAGTTGGTCCATTGGACCGCGTTCTTCAATCAACACGAACTACCCGAGCTATACGCTATGGAGTGGCTCGGCGAATACGATCAGCGTCCCATAACACACGATCTGCTCGGTGTGCTTGAACAGGCATCGCGCACCTTTACGCCCGGCAGGACTTGAACCATGAAGCATAAGTCAGTGTAATCGCCTTCTTTTAGTCTCTATTTAGCCTCATCTAGAGAATCCTCGGCGATTCCGAGCTCACCCTACGAAATATTGTGAAGGGTATCGAGATCTTCAACCAAGAACTCTTAGAATCCGATGACGCTTGAAGAACTCCTACATAACCCTCTGCATTAAATATATAAAGCCCCGACCGACCCACCGAGGCTTTGAATAAGTGTGCTGAGGGAGGCTTATTTCAAGCTTCCGATCATGTCTTCTGGACGTACCCATTCGTCGAATTCATCGGCGGTAAGGTACCCGAGGTTCACGGCTTCTTCTTTGAGTGTGGAGCCGTTCTCATGAGCTGTTTTGGCGATCTTGGCCGCCTTTTCGTAACCGATCCTGGTGTTGAGGGCCGTAACCAACATGAGGCTGTTGTTCACGTGAGTTTCGATACTCTTGTAGTTGGGCTCTATACCGACAGCACAATGATCGTTGAAACTCACGCAGGCATCGCCCAGCAGGCGAGCGCTTTGAAGCACGTTTGCTGCCATTACGGGTTTGAAGACGTTGAGCTCGTAATGTCCTTGAGCACCACCAACGGCAATCGCCATATCGTTACCAATCACCTGGGCGCATACCATAGTCATGGCTTCGGCCTGGGTAGGATTCACCTTACCGGGCATAATGGAGCTTCCGAGCTCGTTGGCGGGAATGACGATCTCGCCGATGCCCGAACGAGGGCCGCTCGCGAGCAAGCGAATGTCATTGGCGATCTTATTCAATGAAACCGCGAGCTGCTTGAGAGCTCCGTGGGTTTCGACCAGCGCGTCGTGTGCGGCAAGTGCCTCAAATTTGTTCTCCGCACTTACGAAAGGCAGTCCGGTAAACTCGGCGATCTTGGCCGCAACCAGGTCGGCGTACCCTTCCGGTGTATTGATTCCGGTTCCGACCGCGGTACCGCCCAAGGCCAACTCACTCAAATGAGCCAGTGTATTCTTGAGAGCTTTAAGACCGTGATCGAGCTGTGAAACGTAGCCCGAGAATTCCTGACCGAAGGTGAGCGGCGTAGCGTCCATGAGGTGCGTACGACCGATCTTTACGACATCCATGAAGGCCTCTGACTTGGCTTTTAAGGTGTCGCGTAGCGTTTCGACTCCCGGAATCGTAGTTTCAATAACGCGCTTGTAAATAGCGATATGCATACCTGTTGGGAAGGTATCGTTACTCGACTGCGATTTATTGACGTCGTCGTTCGGGTGGATCTTACGATCACCTTCGCCGAGTTTTCCGCCTTCGATCACGTGGGCGCGGTTGGCAACCACTTCGTTCACGTTCATGTTCGACTGGGTCCCGGATCCGGTTTGCCAGATCACGAGTGGAAATTGATCGTCGTGCTTTCCTTCGAGAATTTCATCGCACACTTTTGAAATGAGGTCGCGCTTTTCGTTAGGCAATACCCCAAGCTCGCAGTTGGCGTGGGCCGCCGCCTTTTTCAGGTAGGCAAAACCGTGCACGATCTCGAGCGGCATGCTTGCGGCCGGACCAATTTTAAAGTTGTTTCTCGATCTTTCGGTTTGGGCTCCCCAGTACTTATCAGCGGGAACTTGAACCTCTCCCATGGTATCTTTCTCGATGCGAAAATCCACAATGTGTTTTTTATCGGTTAATTACTAAATTTGAGCACTCTTAAAGAACAGAACTATGTTTATCGGATTCCTCCTGTTTTTGGCTGTCTTCTTGATGGCGTTTTGGTTGATGCTTTTCATCACCGGATTCCTTCCCTTCTGGATCATCGGTTACTTCACCGATCTTTTTAGCGACGAAGTAGAAGACGAGGCCGAAGTGGTCACCGAGTCCTAAGGGACTACAACAGCTCTAAAACATTTTCAGGAGGTCGTCCGAGGACGGCCTTATTTCCTTTCACCACGATCGGTCTTTCGATCAATTTCGGATACTCGGCCATGGCCAGCAGTATCTCTTCGTCTCCGAGTTCCTTATCCTTGAACTCTTCCTTCCAGATCGATTTGCCCTTGCGAACTAACTCATCGGGCCGCAGGCCCAACATAGAAAGCAATTCGCGCAATTCGTCCACCGTGGGTGGATCCTCCAAATAGAGCACGATCTCTACGTTTCCTCCATTGTCTTCGATGATCGCCAGGGTCTTCCGGCTTTTACGACAACGTGGATTATGGTAGATCTTTAAACTCATGATTTATTCGTTTTCCGAAGTTACTCCTTGACCTTCTTGCATGAGGTAGGCCTTGATGAATCCATCGAGTCCGCCGTTCATGACCCCGTCGACATCGCTGGTCTCGTGCTGTGTGCGCACGTCTTTGACCAACTTATAGGGATGAAAGACGTAATTGCGGATCTGCGAACCCCACTCGATCTTCTTTTTCCCGGCTTCGATCTCGCTTTGCTTGGCTCGGCGCGCTTCGAGTTCGAGTTCGTACAGTTGAGATTTCAGAAGCTGCTTGGCCTTTTCCTTATTCCCGAGCTGAGAACGGGTTTCGGTATTCTCAATGATAATGCCCGAGGGTTTGTGTCTCAAACGCACACCGGTCTCTACCTTGTTCACGTTCTGCCCCCCTGCTCCACCCGAGCGGAAGGTATCCCATTCGATATCCGACTGGTTGATCTCGATCTCGATAGTGTCATCGGCCAGAGGATAAACGTATACCGACACGAAACTGGTGTGGCGTCGAGCGTTACTGTCGAAAGGTGAAATTCGCACCAAACGGTGTACGCCGCTTTCGCCTTTTAGGTATCCGAAGGCGAAGTCGCCATCGATCTCGATGGTCGCCGTTTTCACTCCGGCCACGTCACCCGCTTGGTAGTTCAGCTCCGTGACTTTAAAACTTTCTTTTTCGGCCCACATCACGTACATACGCAAAAGCATGGATGCCCAGTCACAGCTCTCGGTTCCGCCCGCACCCGAAGTGATCTGCAGTACCGCGCTCATGGGGTCTTCCTCTGCCGAAAGCATATTCCGGAACTCGAGGTCTTCGACCTTGGCCTTTAGATTTTGATATAGCTTAACGATCTCCTCTTCGGAGGCCTCGCCCATTTCATGAAATTCGAGAAGTACGCCAATATCGTCCTTCATGGTTTCGATTTCCTCGTAGGTCTCGACCCAGAATTTCATTTGGCGGATCTTCTTCATCACCACTTCGGCCGATTTTGGATCGTTCCAAAAATCGGGGTCCGCGGTTTTCTCCTCTTCTTCGCCGATCAGTAATTTCTTGTGATCGACGTCAAAGATACCCCCTTAACGCGTCAACGCGCCCAACTAGGTCCCTGTACTGGTCTTGTGTAATCATGCCGCAAATTTACACATTCGGCGTTGGTGAACCTTTATATTTGCAAAAAACAGCTCATGCCGCTCGTACTGCTCTCATTCCTATGGATTTGCTATTTCGCCATGCACAGTGCCATGCTGGCACCGAAGGTGAAAGCCCATATCTTGAGCCTTACCGGACTCCCGGAATCGCGATACCGACTCTTTTACAATATCGTTGCGATCGCAGGGGTGATTCCGCCCGCCATCTACTACTACAACCTGCCGAAAGAATCGCTCATGAGCGAGCCGAATATCTTTCTGGAGTACATGGGCCTGCTGCTCATGGCCGCAGCGGTCTACTTGGCCTTCAAGTGTTTCCAGGGGTACTCGCTGGGCGAGTTCATCGGCCTCGAAACACCCGGAAAAGCAAAAGAACTCAACACGGAAGGGCTCAATGAACTGGTACGCCATCCGCTGTACTTCAGCGCGCTGGTCTTCCTTTTCGGTGGACTGTTGCGGGCGCCGAGCTACCCTTACCTCGTGACCATGTTCTGGATGGTTCTGTACATTGTGATCGGCGCGCATCTCGAAGAGGCGCGCTTGGTCGAGCGATTCGGAAAAAAGTACCGCAACTACCAGGATAAGGTGCCCATGCTCATCCCCTTCTATAAATTCAAATGATGACGATAGATCTACGCAGCGATACGGTAACTCGGCCTACGGCCGGAATGGCAACTTCGATGGCTTCGGCAGAAGTCGGTGACGATGTTTTCGGCGAGGATCCTACGATCAACGCTCTTGAAGAGAAAGTGGCGGACTATTTTGGTGCAGAGGCGGCCTTGTTTTGCCCGTCGGGCACCATGACCAATCAGATCGCGATCCGCGTTCACTGCCGTCCGGGAGACGAGGTGATCTGTCACGAGTACAGCCACATTTACAACTACGAAGGCGGGGGTATCGCTTTGAACTCCGGTGCATCGGCCCGATTATCACACGGCCCACGCGGGCTCATGACTCCGTCCGACATCGATGCCCTGGTTCGTAATCCGAACGACGCTCATGCGCCCATGTCACGACTCCTCGCGGTGGAGAACACCATGAACAAGGGTGGTGGAGCGTGTTATGATTTTGAAACGCTGAAGGCCTTAAGGGCCAAAGCCGATGAATATGGTTTGGCCTATCACATGGACGGAGCGCGCTTATGGAATGCCCTCGTGGCGAAAGGTGACGATCCGAAGGCCTACGGACCGCTATTCGACACCATTTCGGTCTGCTTGAGCAAAGGTTTGGGCTGTCCGGTCGGATCCGTACTCGTGGGAACCAAAGAGCACATCGATCGAGCCTACCGACTCCGCAAGAGTATGGGAGGTGGTATGAGGCAAGCGGGCTTTTTGGCCGCGGCCGGAATCTACGCCTTGGACCACCACATTGAGCGCTTGGCCGAGGACCACGCTAAGGCCATAGCGGTAGAAAACGTTTTGAAGACCTGCGCTTGGGTCAAGTCCATCGATCCGGTAGAAACGAACATCGTGATCTTCTCTGTAGCCAACGGGATCGATCCGGGTGGCGTGATCACCTCCATGGCTAAGCAAGGAGTCAAGATCGTCTCCATGGGTGAAGGCAAGCTCAGGATCGTAACGCACTTGGACGTGACGGGTGATCAGATGGAACGACTGTTGGCCATCCTGCCGCAGGCAGTGAAATAAAAAAAGCCACCGATGTGCATCGGCGGCTTTGGATTGGATCTGGCCCGGATTTGGCTAGGGGCAAGCCAGTTGAATCATTATATCTTTTTCCGTTCGGTTTTCCGCCACCCCGCACGATACGTCCGGATTGGTGAGAAAGTAGTTGGTCATGGGCACAAAACGCACTCGATCGATCACCGCTCCTGCGGGCAGAACTCCTGCGAAGAACTCTTCGTGCACGATGTAGCGCGTGCACACACCGTCACCCTGATAATCCATTAGGAGGTCCGGGTTGTTCGGAGTCGTGAAGAAGGTGCTGATGTTGTGTGTCGTACTGTCCGTAGTCGTAACCTCAGCGTACATCCACACTTCGTCGGGACCAAGGAGTGATGAAGCACATGTGCTTGCGTCGCGCTTGGTCATACGGCCGCCGGTGGTATCCTCTCTGGAATACTCGTAGATGATGGCGATCACGTCATCGCTAGCCGGTGCCAATGGAAAGGCGAAACCGGGATCCTTGACCGTAATGGCCGGGTCCACGGCGAGCATGAGGTCCTCGGTTTTGCGATCGGGGTCTCCATAGCCACCGCCATCTTTTGGTTTCACGAGGAAGTGGATATCTTGATCGTAAACCGTTGAGGCATCAACTTCGTAGAATTCGGTCGGGATCATGGTATAGCTGTACACCCCTTCTGACTCCTTGGTCATCTTAAGAGCCTCGTTGGAGTTCTTCCAGGCCTGAGAACCAATTCCGTTCACAAGCGGGTGCCCCTCCGGATGTTCGGCCGGACTCCAGGTCCAGATGTACATATCCTCACCGCTGGTTGCGATCTCCACGATCCCCCAGTCATTGGAGGTAGCGTTGAGGTCCACGATGATCTTGATCTCTTGATCCGGTGTGAAATCGGGCGGATCACTCGTTACTTGTCCCAGGGCGATCATCCCCGAGAACAGTGCTGTCGTTGCTAAAACTAACTTCTTCATAGCTGTTTATTATTCTCGGATGAATGAAAAATTGTACTGCACACTAGGAGCCCCGCAGTGTTCGCGTGGAACATTGAAGCCCATGTTGTTATCGATCTCTCGCACGAGACGTGAGAGTGAAGCCGTGACAGTATCACCGGCATTCGTGTAAAAGATGATGTTACTCGGGAAGCTTGGATCGTCGAAGGTAAAGATCCCTTGATCTCCAATAAACATGTTCCCGGCACCTGCTTCCACTTCGTACGTTCCTTCGGTTCTACTGAGGGTCACCGCTCCGAAATCTGAAGCGTAGTAAGGCGAAATATCGCGCGTTTCAAGAAGGGCTTCTTGAAGGTCGGTCAACTCAACTTGAGTGAGTCACCATTTTCCGGAAAACCCGGAAACGGCATCATAGGCCGGGCCAATGTCCGAAGGGATCTCTGGGCGGCACGAAACCACTGCGATCAACATGGTGAAGACCGCCATTATTTTGATGGTATTTTTCATAGTGATCATATTTTTAGCAACCTCCGGTTGGGTTCAAATCAAATTCGTCGGTTTGTTCCGAAATGGGGAACTGTAAGATCATACCCGGGCAGTCCCATGGAGCATTGCGCACTTCCCGCTGCTCACCCAGGACTCCGCGACGTTTGATCCATTGAATACGCTCGCCTTCGGCAAAAAGCTCTATCCGGCGTTAGAATTCGATGGCCTCGCGAATCTCGGTCGGAGTAGAGCTTGCGGGCAAATCGTAGGCATTTGATCCATAGGCACGACGACGAATGTCGTTCAGGTGATCAACAGCCGTTGCTGGGTCTGAACCCGCTAAACATTCGGCCAGCAATAATTTCATACTGGTCGTATGAAGATAAGGAACACTAATGAAATCCTTATCGAACTTACTAATTGCAACAAATTCATTGGGCGCACCATCGTTGCGTATCTGGAAGAACCGGAGCACACGGCGATCATCGGCATTGCTCGAATACGGATTCAAGAATGTTTTGTTGGTTCTCAACTCAGGATTCGGGTTGTTATCGCTACGGTAATTGCCGGTAAACGTTCCTCCGCGGTTATCCACGGTGTTATTGATCTCAGTACTTACGATACGGAAAATGAACTCGCTCACGACAGTGCTGGTGTCTCCGAAAACAAATCGGTCGAGTCCAGCCACGCTCGTATCGAATGGGAACGCTTGAATGACCGGTGCGGCTTCATTTGCAGCATCGCCGAGTCGATTTTGCTGGAAGTAAACCTTGGCCAAAAGCGCCTGAGCTGCAAAACTCGTAGCGTAATTGCCATTGCTGGCCGGCGAGTTTTCCTTGGCAAAGATCAGATCAGGAATGATGAGATCTTCATAGACCTCGCGAACAGTATTGCGCGGTGCGATCTCGAAATCGACCGTTGTACGGATCACGATACCAGGGTGGCTGTTATCAGAAGTATATCCCCACGGATGAGCAAACAAGCGAACGATCTCAAAGTGTGCAAGGGCGCGAATGAATCGTGCTTCTGCTTCGGTGAGGTCATCGGCCAAATCGAAATTCTCGATCACAAAATTGGCGCGCATGGCCGCGCGGTATATATTCCCATAAGTACCTCCGATGGTTCCGTTAAAGAACAGCGTGTTGAACGTGTAGATCTCACGGTAATCCAAATTGGTATTTGGACGAGAGAGGTTGTCGCTCAATAGCTCATTGATGGTTTGGAAATTCCCGTTGGCAAAGTCCCCGACGGAACTGTAAGCTCCTTTCAAGAACATTTGCAGCGAATCGGCATTTACGATCACTTCGTCAGTCGTCAAAGACCCATCGGGTTTGACGTCCAAGAATTTTTCACATGATGCTGATACCAGGATCAGCGCAGTAGATACAAAGTACAGTGCTATTCTTTTCATGATCCTGATGATTAAAATTGAACTTCTAGACCGAACATGTACGTCTTCTCCTGTGGAGGAGTCAAGAATGTAATGTTTGGACTCATGTTACGGTCAGTTGGGTTCTCAAAGTCACGAGCGATCTCCGGATCAACTCCGGGGAATTTCGTGAACGTGAGGATGTTCGTTGCCAAGGCACTCAAACGAATATTTTGAAGTCCCCAACGGCGAACGGTCTCCGTAGGAAGCGAATAACCCAAGGTCAGGTTACGCAAGCGAAGGTAGCTCGCATCGTGCAACCAAAGGTCAGTGTTGATCCAAGGAGTCGTTGAGCCATGGTTGGCCGGATCCAAGGTCATACGTGGATAACGTGCCTCATCACCAGGTTGTGTCCAGCGGTCATACACGTGACGTGTCATATGCCAATCGGTCACCATGGACAATTGACGCTTGCTCGACGAGTCGTAGATATTTTCGCCGATAGTGAAGACGAACAAACAGCTCAAATCCCAATTCTTGTAATGGAAGGTGTTGGTGATTCCACCGACAGCGTCCGGAAGTACATTTCCTACAACCACGCGATCCACCGGATCCCATGTGTAGGTTTCATTTCCATTGATATCGAGGTAAACCGGAGCACCAGTTTCCTTATCTACGTGTGAGAATCGAACCAAGAAATTGGTACCAACGGGTTGGCCCAAAACGGTACGCGTGTCGTTCGTTCCACCACTAACAGCGTCTTCACTATAACCACTGATGCTGGTGATCTCGTTGTAGTTTCGAGCGATATTGAAATCAGTGGTCCATTTGAAGGCACCAACTGTGTTACGCGTAGTCACGTTGAACTCGATCCCGGTGTTGTAGATACCTCCGACGTTATCCCACAAGTTGGCGAATCCACTTGACTGTGGAACCTGTACCTGCAGGAATACATCGCGTGTATCTTTGTAGTAATAGCCGATTTCACCGTGGATACGGTCGTCGTACATTCCGAATTCAAGTGCAGCATCGAAGGTATAAGAGCTTTCCCAGCGCAAATTCGGGTTTTCAATGATCGTTGGGTAGTAATAAGAAGAACCGTTATACCCGTTGATATTCTTTACGTTATTGCTCGCCACTGGTTAGGTGGAATGGCCGCATTACCCGTTAATCCGTAACCGGCCTTCAGCTTCAAGAAGCTGAGCACCTTGTTCTCTTGAAGCCAATCCTCTTCGGTCAGGATCCAGCCGACCGAGAGCGCCGGGAAATATCCGAAGCGATTATTTGGATCAAATTTCGATGAACCATCAGCGCGGAAGTTCAACTGAGCAAAGTACTTACCTGCATAGTTGTAATTCACACGTCCAAAGAAACTCACGAAAGTGAATTCGTTGGCCGGATCGTTGAACTGAAACTCGATCGAGTCGCGCATTTCCTTGTCTTCCCAGAACGCGTCAGTAGCATCGATCACCTCGGCATAAGACGAACGGCTGTAAGAACGCTGTGCCTCGGTTCCAGCCAAGAAATCCCAATTATGTAAGGTATTCTGACTGAGGTTGTATTGTGCCGTAAGTGAACCGTTGTAATTGGTCACCTCGGTCGGAATCCTTTTAGAAACTCCGGCATGCTCGGTCAGGATCAATTCTTGAGGCTCGTAGATATCCTCATTGATTTGCATGTAGTCCAAAGAGGCCGATCCGCGGAGGATCAATTTGTCCGTAGCCTGATACGTCAGAGCAGCGTTATTGATCGTGCGGTACTCCGTATTTCTCCATTTTTTCAATTCTTGTACTCGAACGGGATTCGTACCTCCGATGAAGTAATCTCCTTCTGAATCGTAAACCGGATAAATTGGTAAGGCGATCGACATCGCCGCACCCAAACCACCTGACCAAGCAGCATCAACACGGTCGTTGATTCCCTGGGCAAAACCGGTCGATACGCTCAAGATCAGGTCCGGCGTAATGTTCACATCGCCATTGAGGCGCAAGCTCAATCGACGATAACGGTTACCAACCAAAAAGCTCTCATTATCATTATATGAAAGCCCGGCGTATAGATTGTATTTTTCAGCACCTTTTGAAACGGAAAAGTCGTGGTTTTGCTTGAATCCCGTTGCGATCGTTTGATCTACCCAGTCGGTTCCTTCAAAGGCCTGAGCCTCATCCCAACTCACTCCTCCTGGCAATACTGGTGTACCGATGTTTCCGTCGTTCACCCATGCCTCTTCATACATTTGCAAATACTCATCCTTGTTGAGCATTTCGGGTAGAGCGGTCGGATTGGACGTTCCGAGGCGCGCATTATAACTAAAGTGCAGTCCACTTTTTTTACCGCGTTTAGTTGTAATAAGAATCACCCCGTTTGAACCTCGTGAACCGTAGATACCTGTAGCAGCAGCATCTTTAAGGATCTCGACAGACTCGATATCATTCGGATTCAATGTAGCTAGTGGGTTGTTATTCATGGCCCCTGCATCCCCTTTGATGAAGTAATCCCGAGTGATCGGAATTCCATCAACGACGTACAATGGATCACCACCGGCCGAGATCGAGGCAACTCCTCGGATTCGAACCAGCGAACCTGAACCCGCCAATCCTGAACCGGTGATCACCTGAACCCCGGGAGCTTTACCTTGGATGGCCGTTTCGAACGAAGGCGTGGGCATATCGTTCAATTCCTTGGTGCCCAACTGAACGATGGAACTCGTAAGCTCTCGTTTGCGTTGAACACCATACCCAACAACCACCACCTCATCGAGATCCGATGCTTCAGGTTGCATGGCGATGTCCACCACTGCATTTTCACCTGCTTTAACGGTTACCCTTCTGCTCGTGGCAGCAAAACCAATAAACGAAAACTCGAGCGTGATTTCCCCGGGCGACACACCCGTGATCGTGTATTCACCGTTGAAATCGGTAGCCGCACCATTCATCGTACCCTTCACCAACACCGAGACCCCCGGTAGTGGTAAGTTTTGTTCGTCGAGCACGGTCCCAGAAATGCTTTGCCCGCTGACGGTAAAACCCGGGCAGAGCGCGAGAAAGAGCGCAAGAACGCTCGTGTAGAACTTCCTCATAATAGACCCATGTTAATACGTAATTGAACCAAATGTATAAAAAAACGAATAAGTGTAATTTATACACTTAGTTTTATATCACTTCTCCTCCTCCACTGGCTCTTGGTTGAGTGCGAAGAGCTGAGCAGGTTTGTGTAGCACGCCTTGCTGTTTCTCTTTTAATGGTATAACAAGCTTCTCTTTCAGTACTTTTTTCCTGAAATTTCGCTTATCGAGCTTCTTCTCCAGAATGATCTCATGAAGGGCTTGAAATTGTGAGAGCGTGAATTTTTCGGGCAATAATTCCAGTCCAATATTTTGATGACTGAACTCCTCTCGCAATCTATTCAGTGCCGATTCCAAGATCGTATCGTGGTCGAATGCCAACGATGGGACTTCGTGAATCTCACGCCAAAAAACCTCTTCGGCAAAGGAAGATGCTTCAGGCCTAAAATCCTCCATACGCACCAAGGCGAGGTAACCGACCGTGATCACACGAGCTTGTGGGTTTTGTCGGTACGACTGAAGCCAGTCCAAATCCTTAATGTTACTGACTCTATTTGGGTCACCGAATGCATGAAACTGTCGAAGGAAAATTCCCTCGAGTTGCGTGAGTTCTTTAAGGACTCGATTTGCGGCATCGTCCAAACTTTCGTTCTCCATGACGAGGTCGCCCGGAAGAGCATACTGAGAGTGCATACCCTCTTTGAGCTCTTTCTGTTTAATAAGTAAAACATTCAGTTGTGTGTTGTCGAATCCGAAGACCACACAGTCCACTGATACGTTCGGATTAACTCCTTGACCCATTCCCCCAGTAATTAAGTGTAGTTGAAGGTTTTATGAATGGAATGTTTCCATTCGAGACCGAAAAAGTAGATAAATTCAATCAAAAGCACAAAATAAGTGTAAATTTTACACTATGTTTGTTTTTGAACTTGATAAAGACATATGAGTTCGAAGAAAATTAAAACCATAGGTGTGCTGACCTCCGGTGGAGATGCCCCCGGCATGAACGCAGCTATCCGAGCAGTCACGCGAACTGCTCTTTTCTATGATCGGAAGGTCGTCGGTATTTTCAGAGGGTACGACGGTCTGATTCAGGGCGATTTTGAGGAACTCTCTTCGAAGAGCGTGAAACATATCCTCAATAAAGGAGGCACCTTTTTGAAGTCGGCCCGCTCGCAAGAATTCAGAACCGAGGAAGGACGAGCCAAAGCGGCTGAGCAACTCTATAAGAACGGAATTGACGCATTGGTCGTCATTGGTGGAGACGGATCCTTTACTGGAGCCATGCACCTGAGCGAGGAGCACGAAATTCCAATCATCGGTGTACCGGGAACCATTGACAATAATCTATACGGAACCGACTATACCATTGGATACGATACCGCTACCAATACGGTGGTCGATGCTATAGATAAGATTCGCGATACGGCTAGCTCCCACAACCGACTTTTCTTCGTAGAGGTCATGGGACGTGACACCGGTTTCATAGCGCTTCAGACTGCAGTTGCCACAGGAGCTCTTTCGGTCATCTTACCCGAACGCACCACGACATGGGAAGCCTTGTTGGCCGATATAAAAGCCGGTGAAGCAGCCCGTAAAACGAGTAACATCGTCATAGTAGCTGAAGGAAACCACTTGGGCGACCCTTATAGTCTGAAGAAGCGCGTGGAAGAAGAACTACCGCAGATTGAAGCCAAAGTGACCATTCTTGGTCACCTCCAACGAGGTGGCGCACCGAGCTGTTTCGATAGAGTCATCGCGAGTAGACTGGGTGTAGAAGCCGTCGAAGCCTTGCTAAACGGGAAGTCGAATATCATGGTCGGACTCCTAAACGACGAATTATCTCACACCTTCTTCTTGCAAGCCATTAAAAACCAAGCACAAATAGATCAGGACCTTATCCGGATCTCTAAAATCCTTAACACGCAATGAAAACAAAAGTAGCCATCAATGGATTCGGCCGAATTGGCCGTTTGAGCTTCCGCAACCTCATGAAACGCCAAGATGTGGAAGTAGTAGCCATCAACGATCTAACCGATCCGGCTACACTGGCTCACTTGTTGAAATACGACTCAATTCACGGCCGCTTCGATGGAGAAGTTAGCCAGGACGGTGATACGCTCAATGTCAACGGGCAAGTCATTCACATCTACAGCGAGCGCAATCCGGCCGACCTTCCTTGGAGAGAACTCGGGGTAGAGATCGTACTCGAATCAACCGGAGTATTTCGCGATGCCGAAAAAATGGGACTCCATTTGCAAGCAGGAGCTAAAAAAGTCGTGTTGAGCGCCCCTGCGAAAGGAAGCGTGAAGACCGTAGTATTAGGTGTAAACGAAGAAGTATTGACGGCCGAAGACACCCTCGTATCGAACGCATCGTGCACGACCAACTGTTTGGCTCCTGTGGCCAAGGTCTTGCACGAGAAATTCGGCATCGTCAAAGGATACATGACAACGGTTCACGCCTACACGGCTGACCAGCGTCTCCACGATGCCCCTCACGACGACCTTCGTCGTGCCCGTGCGGCGGCTTTGAGTGTAGTTCCAACGAGCACAGGAGCAGCGGCCGCTGTAGGTAAAGTGCTTCCGGAGCTTCAAGGCAAATTGGATGGTATGGCCATACGTGTGCCAACTCCAACCGGATCCGCAACCGATTTGACCGTTGTACTTGAAAAAGAAACGACAGCAGAAGAAATCAATGCAGCCATGAAGGCCGCAGCTGAAGGAGAACTAAAAGGAATCCTTCAATATACGGAAGACCCTATCGTATCGGCAGATATCATAGGTAACCAATACAGCAGTATTTTTGATGCCCAGCTGACCTCAGCCAGCGGAAACCTCGTAAAAATCGTAAGTTGGTACGATAATGAAGCTGGTTATGCCGCTCGCGCCGTCGATTTGATGGTTCGCTTGGCCAACATGTAATAACTATGATCCTGATCGCTGAAAGTGGTTCTACCAAGTGCGATTGGGTGTTGTTGAACAAGAATGGGACCGAAGCCGATCGCTTCTCAACGATGGGCTTCAACCCCTATTTTAACAGCGCCCGATTCGTGGCCGAGCACCTGCGCAATCTACAGCGCGTTCAAAAGCTTCGGAAAGAGGTCGAAATGATCTTCTTCTACGGAGCCGGGTGTTCAACGGAACCCTTGAAAAACGAAATCAAGCGCGGACTCGAGCAGGTATTCGTACACGCTGAGATCGAAGTGGACCACGATTTGGTCGCTGCGGCTTATTCCACCTATAACGGAGAACCAGAGATCGCCTGTATCGTAGGTACGGGCTCTAATTCCTGTTATTTTGACGGTCACTCCCTACGGGAGGAAGTGCCGGCCCTCGCCTTTATTTTGGGTGACGAGGCTAGCGGTTCATACCTCGGAAAAAAGCTCCTGAGCACTTTCCTTTACAAACAACTACCCAAGGAGATCGAAGCAGATTTTCTGTCGACCTACCACACCGATAAGGACGAGATCATCGATAACGTCTACAACCAACCCAATGCTAACGTATACTTGGCCGGATTTGCCCGGTTCGTGAGTAAGCACCAAGAGCACTCTTTCTTCACCAAGATCATATACGAAGGCTTTTTGCTCTTCCTAAAAACGCATGTACTCTGCTACCCCGAAGCCAAGAACACCACGGTAAATTTCGTGGGCTCAGTCGCCTATCACATGGAAGGGTTACTGCAGAAAGCATGTAAAGATCTGGACATCAAATTTGGCCGCGTGATCAAGAAACCCGTGGACGGACTCGTTGCTTATCACCTCCAACATAAAATCGAATTGCAAGCATGATGAAAAACATCGTTATACTGGCCCACAACGCCATGAAGCCTACAATGGCCGAATTCATCAAGGAACGTGAAGAATGGCTTTGGGGAAAACGACTCGTGGCTACCGGACGCTCTGCGGAATTCTTGGAAAAAAATGAATTCAAAGTTCCGATCGTTCACTTGAGCCCCGGACAAAGCGGAGGATACTCGGAAATCAATGCCATGATCTCCCAAGGAGAGGTCGCCCTCGTACTGTTCTTCGTCGATCCCGATGTAAAAGAGCGGCACCACCCCGACATTGAAGCGCTGATCGAAATTTGTATCCGACAAAATGTTCCACTCGCGACCAATACGGCCTCGGCTGAGCTTATTATCCTCGGGCAAATTCGCAAGGAACTAGCTGAGCGAATGAAACACTAATCCATGAAGGTAAGTGCTTTTCTCTTTGACCTCGACGGCGTTATCGTAGATACCGCCAAGTACCACTTCATCGCCTGGAAACGACTGGCCAATGAATTGGGAGTCGATTTCACTGAAGAGGAAAACGAACAGCTAAAAGGTGTTAGCCGACGAGGCAGCATAGAAAAGATCATGGAATGGGGTAATATCTCGCTCCCCGAAGAAAAGATTGAACACTGGATGAAGGTCAAGAACGATTGGTACCTGGACCTCATCGCTCATATGAACCCGGATGAAACCCTTCCCGGAGCGCGGGACTGCTTGGAAGGGGCTCGTTCGGCTGGAGTTAAGATCGCGTTGGGATCGGCATCCAAGAATGCGCCGATGATACTCAAGCAATGCGAATTGGAACACTTTTTTGAAGCCGTGATTGACGGTACCAAGGTCACCCATTCGAAGCCCCACCCCGAGGTCTTCTTAAAAGGATCCGAAGCATTAGGCGTAAAACCCGAACTATGCACGGTATTTGAAGATTCACAAGCTGGGATCGAAGCTGCCCTGGCAGGTAATATGCACACGGTAGCCATTGGCTCACCAGATGTATTGCCCGGGGCCGAAATGTATGTTTCGGGGCTCCATGAATTCAATTTAAATAACTACTTGCGATAACACTCTACTACACGACATATGGAAGCCAAATACCTCGACGTCGACCCCTGGCGCATTATCGAGCGCGGTTGGGACCCCAATAATCATCCCAAGTCAGAAAGCATTTTTTCGATCGGAAACGGCCGCATGGGTCAGCGAGCCAACTTCGAAGAGCAATACAGCGGTCGATCACTGCGGGGATCGTACATCGCCGGTGTATACTATCCCGACAAGACCAAAGTAGGTTGGTGGAAAAACGGATATCCCGAATATTTCGCCAAAGTGCTGAACAGTATCAACTGGATCGGTCTAGATATCGAGATCGACGGAAAAGCGGTTGACCTCGCCGAAATGGAAGTTGAGTCATTCTACCGCGAGCTCAACATGAAAGAAGGCTATCTACTGCGCTCTTTCGAAGCGGCCTTTGCGGACGGAAAACGAATTGCTGTTCAGGCACAGCGATTCTACAGCATGACGCGCGACGAGATCGGCACGTTGTCGTACAGCATTACCCCACTGAACTTCAATGGTACCATCACCTTTACTCCATATCTCGATTTCGACGTGGAGAATGAAGACACCAACTGGGAAGAAAAATTCTGGGATGAGGTGTCCAAGGTCTCAGAATCCGGATTTGCCGCGGTCACTGCTAAAACCAAGAAACTCGATTTTCATGTTACAGCGGCCATGCGGTTCAAAGTCCTCCTCGATGGTGCGCCTCAAACGCCCGAGGTGGAAACCTTCCAACGAGATAAGTACGTAGCGAACCGACTTCAAGCATCGGCCCGCGAGGGCCAAACCCTTACCCTCCAAAAGTACGTGGGTATTCTCAGCTCCCTCAATCACAAGATAAGTGAGCTCGAAGAAAAGGCCCGCCAACGCGCCACGGAAAGTATCGAGGCCGGCTTCACAGCGCTCTTGCAAGAGCAAAAAGAGGCCTGGGAAGCGCGCTGGAACAACGGCGATATCGTGATCGAGGGTGATGCCGCCGCTCAGCAGGGAATTCGATTCAATATATTCCACCTCCATCAAACGTATACGGGTGAGGATGAGCGCTTGAACATTGGCCCAAAGGGCTTCACCGGCGAAAAGTACAGTGGATCGACATACTGGGATACCGAGGCGTACTGTCTGCCATTCTACTTAGCCACCGCCGATCCGCGGGTAGGCCGAAACCTGCTGATCTACCGCTACAAACACCTTCAAAAAGTCATCGAGAATGCTGAAAAACTGGGCTTTACCAACGGCGCTGCGCTGTATCCGATGGTGACCATGAACGGTGAGGAATGCCACAACGAGTGGGAGATCACCTTCGAAGAAATCCACCGCAACGGAGCCATCGCCTACGCCATTTACAACTACATACAACACACCGGCGAATACGCCTACCTCGGCGAATACGGCCTCGAAGTACTGGTGGCCATCGCCCGCTTCTGGAGCCAGCGTGTGCACTTTAGCGAACACAAGCAACAGTACGTCATGCACGGCGTTACCGGCCCTAACGAGTACGAGAACAACGTCAACAACAACTGGTACACGAACTATATCGCCACGTGGTGTATGCGCTACGCCGGCGAGGCCATTGACCACGTACGCGAGAACGAACCTACGCGCTGGGAGACTTTGAGCGCCACCTTGCGGTGGGATAATAGAGAGCGCGAACGTTGGAACGACATCATAGGTAAGATGTACTATCCGGTCGATGAACAGCGCGGGGTATTCCTGCAACAAGAGGGATTCCTGGATAAAGATCTGCGCTCTGCCGACGCTTTGGACGATAGCGAACGCCCCATCAATCAGCATTGGAGTTGGGACCGCATCCTCAGATCGTGTTTCATTAAGCAGGCCGATACCTTGCAGGGACTGTACTTCTTCGGACACGAGTTCGATCGCGAAACGCTCAAGCGGAATTTTGATTTCTACGAGCCCATGACCGTGCACGAAAGTAGTTTATCGCCATGTATTCATGTGGTTCTGGCGGCACAGCTCGACTACGAGGATAAGGCCTTGGAAATGTATCACCGTACATCTCGACTCGATCTGGACGATTATAACCGAGAGGTTCACGAAGGACTGCACATCACCAGTATGGCCGGAACCTGGATCAGCGTGGTTCAAGGTTTTGGAGGTATGACCGTCCACGACGAGCAACTGCATTTCGATCCTTACCTGCCATCGGAGTGGGAAGCCCTGAATTTTCGAATTACTTGGCGCGGCGCTCAGTTGGCCGTGAAGATCGATAAGGAGGGCACCCACATCGAAAATGAGGGTCCGGCCGAAGCTACCTTGTTCCTCCTCGGAAACGAACATCGACTCGCACCCGGAGATGCCGCCGTGCACAGTGAACGTATAGCCTTGTGATATGAAAAGATTCGCCTACTTCGTCGCACTTGCAGGACTGACCATTGCCTGTGCACCCAAGGAAAAGGAATATCTCTTTCAAGGTGATGCCGTGACCGGTTTAGCTGGCCCGATAGTGCTATCCGATGAGAGCAATCTGTTCTATGCACCGGATTTTGTGCCGGATACCACGCGAATCAAACGTGTTTCTGCGAGTACAGGAGTGAGCTTCAGCTTTGGTAAAGCGGCCTGGGAAGTTCACCTTCACAGGGGCGATCAGACGTACTCAATACAGACCATCGAGCTTCATAACGGTGAGAGGTATGAAATTCCCGTTTTCTATTCGTTGACTCAGAAGGTAGACTTTCAGTTTGAAGGCGAGGCGGATTCCGTATTCCTATTCGGCACATTCAATGCCTGGAACCGCGGAGCGTTGAAAATGAATTCCGACGGACAGCTTTTCACCTCGTCGGTGAAAATGGCTCCTAACAGCTATCCGTACAAGTTCTTCGTATGGAACGGTGGTAGAGCCGTTGAAGCGACCGACCCCAGATCCGATTCAGTTTCGAATGGAATGGGGGGGTATAACTCTACTCTCGTGGTGGACTATCCGGGTGAAGCTCCCGTTGCATTGGAGCCAATCTTTACGGATAACCGTTCTATCGAATTGTCGAACATACCGAACGATCAGATCGTGCTGGCCTACTGGCAAAACCAACGCTTGAAAATCGACACCATCGGTTCCGGCACCTATAGTGTTCAAATTCCGGAAATCGATCCTAAGTGCAGCTATGCTGAGGGACGAAGCTACTTGCGCATCTTCAGCACACGTAATGCACGGTTATCGAACGATGTATTGATCCCGCTCGAATCGGGCAAGATCGTTCGCTCAACGGACCAACTCGCGCGGTCCGATTGGCACACTGCCATCATGTACTTCATGATGGTCGATCGATTCAAGAACGGAAGCGAGGCGAACGACAGCATAGTGCCGAATCCGGATATCGATCCCAAGGCCAATTATCACGGAGGCGATATCGCCGGAATTACCGAAGTGCTTCGATCGGGCTTTTTCGAAGAATTGGGAACCAACACCATATGGCTTTCACCGATCGTTCAGAATCCTTGGGATGCCTGGGGCCTGTGGAACAAAGGAGGCGTTACCTCCAAATTTAGCGGTTACCACGGTTACTGGCCCATCTCCAACATCAAGCCCGACGTGCGATTTGGATCGCCCAAAGAAGTGCATCAGTTACTCGACGAAGCCCATGAAGAAAACTTCAATGTGCTCATCGATTACGTAGCTAACCACGTGCACGAACAACACCCGGTATACGTGGACCACCCCGATTGGGCCACTCCCCTATACCTTCAGGATGGATCTTTGAATACCGAGCGATGGGATGAACAGCGCCTGACCACATGGTTCGACACCTTTATGCCGACCTTGGAGCTTCGAAACCCCGAGGTGGTGGACTACATGACCGATTCGGCCTTGGTTTGGGTGACTCAGCACGAATTTGACGGCTTCCGCCACGACGCTACCAAGCACATCGACGAACTCTACCGGCGCACACTTACGCGTAAAGTCAAAGAATTGAACCTCGATAGACGTATCTATCAAATCGGCGAAACGTACGGTTCACCCGAACTCATCAGCAGCTACATCAGCAATGGTATGCTCGATGCCCAATTCGATTTCAACGTGTACGACGCGGCGGTCAGCCCTTTCGTCTCAAGTGCGCCTAAAGACATCGAGAACCTAGTCAACACGCTAAACCAAAGCCGGAACACCTACGGCTACCACAACCTCATGGGTTACATTTCCGGTAACCAGGATCGCAGCCGTTTCATTTCATTGGCTTCAGGAGACGTGCTTCTGAGCGAAGATCAAAAGCTCGCCGGCTGGACTCGCGAGATCCCGAAGCCAAAGGCCGAGGCCTACGCTCGACTCGGGCTCTTACACGCCTTAAATTTCGCTATTCCGGGAATCCCCGTGATCTACTACGGCGACGAATACGGGATGTGGGGTGCCAACGATCCCGATAACCGGAAGATGATGAAGTTTACCGGGTACGATTCGGATGAGGCAGCCCTGCGGGCCGATGTACAAGCGCTCACCACAGCTCGCAACCGAGAAATGGCTCTACTTTACGGGAATGCCGAAGTAGAGATCGTGGAACAAAATGTCATTCATATCACCAGAACATATCTGGGTGAACGAGTTCAAATTTGGATCAATCCGGGACCCTACCCCATTCTTTGTGGAGTGAGTTCTGAAAATATTTTGGCTGGACGACTCGTCGAAGGCGACGAAGACAATGTCTTAGAGCCATTGAGTTTTGTTTACGTGAAAGAATAAAGCATGAAAAAACTTAGTATCTGGGTACTTTCCGCCGCATTACGGAGCTGCGGCTCACCCTCAAACGAATCGAGCAACACTATGGCCGATGAAAACGAACTCGTGGAAATGATCGACAGCCGGCTTCCGGATTGGGCGGCCAACGCTACCATCTACGAGGTCAATATTCGTCAGTACACCAAAGAAGGAACCATCAACGCGTTCTCTGAGCACCTGCCTCGACTAAAAGAACTCGGAGTTGATATTCTGTGGATCATGCCCGTACAACCTATCGGCGAAAAAAATCGAAAAGGTCCTTTGGGAAGTTATTACTCCATTCAGGACTATACCTCGGTGAACCCGAATTTCGGCACCATGGACGATTTCAAAGCCCTGGTCGATCAAGCTCATGAACTCGGTCTAAAGGTCATCCTGGACTGGGTCGCCAACCACACCGCATTCGACCATACTTGGACCGTTGAGCACCCCGAGTTCTACACTTACGATGAAGAAGGTAACATCAACGTCGCCAAGGACAACGAAGGAAATGTGACCGACTGGACCGATGTGGCCGATCTCAACTACGAAAACCAGGATCTGTGGGCTGCCATGGCGGATGAAATGCGCTTTTGGGTCGACTCGGCCGATATCGATGGGTTCCGCTGTGATGTGGCCGGATTCGTACCGATGGATTTCTGGAACTACCTCAGCGAACAACGAGCTACCCGGAACAAAGAGCTCTTTATGATGGCCGAGTGGGCCGAACCCACCGACATGCAGAACTTTCACATGAACTACGGTTGGGATGTACACCACGTCATGAACGAAGTGGCCAAAGGCATAAAATCGCCGAGCGACATCGAGATGCTTCGACTGGAGATCGACTCGAACTACACACAAGATGATCTCCGTATGTACTTTACGACCAACCACGACGAGAATTCATGGAACGGAACCGTATTCGAGCGAATGGGAAAGGCGCACTTCCAATGGTTCGTTTTCACCGCTACGTTCGACCGAGGCATGCCTCTGATCTACAGTGGTCAGGAGGTCGGATTAAGTAAACGCCTTAAATTCTTCGATAAGGATTGGATCGACTGGAGCGTAGAAACGGATTCACTCACCGGCTGGAACTACAACAAGTTCTACACTGCCATGATGGATATCTACCACAATACTCCTGCCCTCTGGAACGGCAATTACGGCGGCGATTTTAGTCCGCTCGTAGTCAACGATGAAAAACGAACGTATGCATATGCCCGTCGTCGGGACCTCTCGAAGATCGAAGCGGCCGGACCTTACATGGCGATCGAAATGACCGATAATTCGGAAGTGGTAGCAGCATTCAATTTCGGAAATGCCGCTGCTCGATTTACCAAAGAAGAACTGGAGCTCAAGGGATCGTATAAAGTATTCGACGGACAAACCACGAACGACTGGAATGCCGATGAGGCGAACGACCTGGTGATCCTCGAGGACCAATTCTTAATTTTCTTTCGATAATGAAGATCGCGCTCATAGCTCATGACGGAAAAAAGGCCGACATGGTCGCGTTCATGCGCGATCACATGGACGTACTGAAGAATAAAAAGATAGAACTCGTCGCCACCGGAACCACCGGTAAACATGTTGAGTCGGCCGGACTCAAAGTTCAGCGCGTTAAGAGCGATCCCCTCGGTGGAGATGCGCAGATCGCTGCAGAGGTCGCCGAAGGTAGGGTTCAAGCCGTTTTCTTCTTCCGTGATCCACTCGATAAACACCCCCACGAACCCGACATCGCCATGTTGATGAGGGTGTGCGACGTTTACAATATTCCCCTAGCAACGAATCCGGCCACCGCCGATCTAATATTCAGCTCTCTCGAGCAATAGTCGTTTAACCTAAAGCTGATCGACCCTGGCACAATCCATTCCACACGCTCACGGCGAAGCCCGTGCCGCCGAAAAACCGAAGCTCGGACTGGGCACCATCATCAACCTCAGCATGGGGTTCATGGGAATCCAAATGGGATTTGGTCTTCAAAACGGAAATGCCAGCCGTATTCTCCAAAATTTTGGAGCCGATGTTCATCAGCTGAGTTGGTTTTGGCTGGTAGCTCCTTTCACCGGACTCATCGTTCAACCCATTATTGGACACTTAGGCGATAACACTTGGACCAAGTTGGGTCGACGCAAACCGTACTTTTTGCTCGGCGCCATCATGGCCGCCCTCGGTCTTATTTTCCTGCCAAATGCCAATATACTCGCCGGAGAATCGCTCAGTGCAACGGAGTTTATAGGTATCAGCGCCATTCTGTGGATCGGCATTGCCTTCCTGGCCCTTATGGATGCCAGCTTCAACATCAGCATGGAGCCGTTCCGCGCGCTGGTCGGCGACATGCTGCCTAAATCTCAAGGCACCATAGGGTTCAGTGGCAGACCATTCTCATCAGCGTAGGAGCCATCTTGGGGTCCTTCATGCCCTACGTACTCAACAATTATTTCGGAATCACGAATACCGCTGAAGTAGGATCGGTTGCGCCAACGTAGTGATGTCCTTTTATATCGGTGCCTTTATCTTACTGGCGACTATTTTCTACACCATTTCCATGATCAAGGAATATCCGCCCGAAGAATTCCAGAAATACATGGGCGCCGTCCATGAAGAGGAAAAGCAAAACATCTTCAAAGCCATTTTCAGCAATGCCATCAAAATGCCCCGCCGTATGCAACGCTTGGGATGGGTACAATTTTTCTCGTGGTTCGGCCTTTTCACTATGTGGGTCTACACCACGTCCGCACTGGCCACCCACCATTACGGTCTACTGCCCACCGATACTCATTCGCCCGAGTTCGGTGAGGCCGGAGATTTCACGGGCTACTTATTCGGCTGGTACAACGCCTTCGCCCTCGGATTCGCATTCATTCTTACCCCGCTCGCCAAGAAAACCAGCCGAAAATTCGTGCACTTTATTGCTTTGCTTTCGGGCGGACTCGGCCTTCCGGGGCTCTATTTTCTACCGCTCGATTATCTCATTCTCAGCATGGTCGGAATCGGGTTCGCTTGGGCCGGCATTTTATCCATGCCGTACGCCCTGTTGATCGATTCGCTCCCCATCAACAAAATGGGAATCTTCAACTTCTTCATCGTAATCCCACAGATCATCAACGGGCTCATTGGCGGGCCCATCGTCCACGCCTTTTTCAATGACCACGCCATGTTCTACTTGGTCATGGGTGGGCCTTCTTCGTCCTTGCGGCCATCCTGACCTTGCGCATCAAAGAGCCACTCTTCGGGGAAGCCGAAGTTCTGGAGCAACGCAAACAAGAAGAGGGTACGGCCTAGCGGCCGGATGCAACCCTGTAGAGGGCGAATCCACGCGCCGGTAAGGCGATTGGATCTACCCCTCGCTGATCGGAGGGGTCCAGCATATTCGTCAACTGAGAACCAGCGTACAAAAAGTCGACATAGCGATTCAGGTTGAACTCATGCGGCTTTTCGTTCCCGTTTACCAGGATCATAAAAGTGTCGTTTTCATCCACACCCGTCCAAAACGTTTTTTGACGCACTAAACACCTGTTGAAAGTCAGGAGTTTAGCTCTTTCACTACCCCAAT
>JAGWBA010000032.1 GCA_021296215.1 Flavobacteriales bacterium | reverse complement strand
CACCCGAAGGAACCTACTACGTAGTGGCAAAGGGCATTGGTCGGGACGGAAAAACCGTTGAGAAAAAGGCGTCGATTACATTGTTGCGGTAGGGATGAAGAATTAGAAGTGGCAGCAGTGTTATAAGTGATATAAGTGGAAGTGAATTCTGCTTCGCAGAGTGAATTCGCGCTTCGTGCGAGTGAATTCCTTACGGAGTCAATGGCAAAATTGTCTCGCTCGCAGAGCGAGTGTACTTCGGCGGAGTCGATATTTACTTGCGCAGCAAATCAACAAGCTCATGGCCCAATGCCCACTGTCCACTGTCCACTGTCCACTGTCTAATAGAATTTATTAAGAAACTGCACGAGCTTCTCCGTTGCCCGTGCCCGATGACTCACCGCATTCTTTTCGTCCGCGGTCATTTCGGCAAACGTGCGCGTTTCACCGGTAAAAGTAAAAATAGGGTCGTATCCGAATCCCGCATCACCCGAAGGTTCTTCAGTGATATTGCCGTTGGCGATACCTTCAAAGGTGCGTTCTTGCCCGTCGATGATCAAAGCAATAACGGTTTTGAATCGAGCGGCGCGGTTCTCCTGCTTCTCGAGTTCGTACAACACCTTGAACATGTTCTCCTTATCGTCCCGCGCCGGCCCGGCATAGCGGGCACTCAGCACTCCGGGTCGACCCTCCAGGGCCTCTACTTCCAATCCGGTATCGTCCGCAAAGCAATCGCGGCCGTAGTGCTCGTGAATGTACCTCGCTTTTTGCAGGGCATTCCCTTCAATGGTCGGTTGGGTTTCCGGAATATCTTCGGTACAGCCAATATCCTTTAAGCTCAAAAGCTTAATATGCTGCGGCACCGTGGCCTGTACCTCGCGCAATTTGTGCTCGTTATTGGTCGCGAATACCAACTCCATCGGCACATTGATATCGGGTGGAGTCAACGCCTCTTTGGGTTTATCTTTCTTTTTACCGAAAAGTCCTTTAATCATGATGGTAGGGTTCGTTCCGCAAAATGGTCATGGCCCGGTACATTTGCTCCACCGCGAACAGGCGCACCATTTGATGCGAAAAGGTCAGGGCGCTCAAACTCAGTTTCATGTTCGCCTTGCTGTAAACCTCTTGTGAAAATCCGTACGGACCACCGATAACAAAGACAAGTCGGCGCGTACTTTCGTTCATTTTTCGCTGTACAAAATCGGCCAGCTGCCTCGAGGTCCAGCTCTTTCCCCGCTCATCGAGCAACACCACAAAATCGGCTGGCTCCAGTTTATCCAAGATCGCCTTACTCTCCTGCTCCTTCTGATCGGCCTCGTCGCGCACCTTCTTTACATCGGGAATCGTCACCGTCTCGAAAGGCAGGTAATGCGGCAACCGTCACGCACCCATCCCGCGTCGGTCATACCCACTTGTAAAAGCACCCATTTCAATCGCTAAATCTTCCGTACTTTGCATCCAAAGGTAGCACAAATGATAGCGCTCAGAGACCACCGCGACGAACTACTTAATTTTATCGATTACTCCCTTCGGGAGGATGTGGGAGATGGCGACCACAGTTCACTCGCCTGCATCCCTACCGATGCCACGGGGCAAGCTCAGCTGTTGTGTAAAGCGGAAGGGGTCATCGCCGGACTCCCTCTGGCCGAGCTCATTTTCCAGCAGGTCGATCCTAACTGCCGGGTCGAATACCTACTTAAAGACGGAGACCGCATAAAACCCGGAGACATCGCATTCAAAGTCACCGGCCCCTCCATAGCCCTGCTTACCGGAGAGCGCCTTGTTCTAAATTGTCTTCAACGAATGAGTGCCGTGGCAACCAGGACCCGTAAATATCAAGACCTCCTCAAAGGGCTCCCTACCAAGGTGCTCGATACGCGCAAGACCACACCGGGACTAAGACTACTCGAGAAGTACAGCGTGCAGGTCGGGGGTGGCATGAACCACCGCTTTGGTTTGTACGATATGGTGATGCTTAAGGATAATCATTTGGACTTTGCGGGCGGCATTGCCCCGGCGATCGAAAAGACCAAAAAATACCTCACCGCTAAAGGGAAGGATCTTAAAATTGAGGTCGAAGCGCGCGACCTGAACGAAGTACGTGAGATTCTCGCCGTAGGCGGAGTTCATCGCATTATGCTCGACAACTTCAACTACAACGATACGCGCAAAGCTGTGGCACTGATCGCCGGACGCTGCGAAATCGAATCGAGCGGAGGCATCACCGAAGAAACCATTCGCGAATACGCAGAATGCGGGGTCGATTTCATCAGCGTTGGTGCCCTCACCCACTCGATGTACAACCTCGATATGAGCTTAAAGGCCGCGGAATGATCGAGTGCTGGGTACACAAATTGTGGTATTCGCCTCCTATGATGGCGTTTCGTCGCTTACTCAAACGGATTTATTTACCCGGTTTTGGCGGGGTCGACCTCTATCAGGTACTCAAGTTCTTCGTCACCGGCTTGCTCGAGGGGTACCTTACAACGCGCGCAGCAAGCATTAGCTTTAGCTTTTTCTTGGCGATTTTTCCGTTTACGATCTTTTTGCTGACTATCATCGCCTACATCCCGATCGATAATTTTCAAAGCGAGCTCATCGCATTGCTCGAATCGGTAGTGCCACCAAAAACCTGGGTGGCCATCGACAAAACGCTTACAGACATTATTCAAATCAGGCGCGGTGGACTTTTATCACTGGGGTTTTTACTGGCCCTGTTCTTCGCCAATAACGGGGTCAACGCCATAATCACCTCCTTCAACGCCACCTTCCACAGCATCGAGATCCGCACTTTTTTCAGCCAACTACGCGCATCCATAGTATTGACGGTGGTCCTTTCCATCATGTTCATCACCTCGGTGACCCTGGTGATCTTCAGTGAAACCATCATCGATCGACTCGAAGTCCTCGACATCGTTTCGCGGTTCGAAAGCCAATTACTCGGATTCGCACAGCTGATCGTAGTTCTGGCTCTCATTTTCTTCAGCATCACCCTCCTCTACTACTACGGTCCGGCCAACCGCAAAGAACACCGATTCTTTTCGCCCGGGGCCATATTGACCACTTTTTTACTCTGGCTCACCTCGTACGGATTTGCCTCTTACGTCACTGATTTTGCCAGCTACAACCAAATCTACGGCTCCATCGGAACGCTGATCATCATCTTACTATGGATCTACATCAACGCCATTGTACTGTTGGTCGGATTCGAACTAAATGCCAGTATCGTGCACGCTCGCAAAACATCGAGCAGTGAAATTGAGTTACAACAAGTGAAGGTCTCCCGAAAAGGTGATGAGAAGTCTGTGGAAAACAGCAAATGAAACAATGAAAAAACTATTCTTCCTTTTAGTTTTCTGCGCGTACGGCGCGATCGGTGCCATGGCGCAACAGGCCGACGATATTCTTGGCGTTTGGTTCACCGAGGATAAAAAATCCAAGGTAGAGGTCATTAAAAAGAAAGACGGTAAATACTACGGCAAGATCGCCTGGTTAATGAACCCCTACGAAGAAGACGGAAAAACCCCGAAGGTGGACGACGAGAACCCAAACAAAGAACTTCGCGAACGCCCCATCATCGGACTCGAATTCCTTGAAGGAATGAAATGGACAGGGGACGAATGGTATGGTGGCGATATCTATGACCCACAATCGGGCAACTCGTACAGCGCCATGGCTGCCATGCCCGACAAGAATACCGTAAAGCTCCGAGGATACATCGGCTTTTCCCTCTTGGGAAGGACCACGACCTGGACACGCGCGAAATAAGGACACCCCCTTACTTTCTGACGGCTTTCTTCAAAGTGAAGAGCAGCTTGGCCCAACGCGAATTAAATCGCTCTATTTCGTAATAGACTTCTCGATCGGCTCCCCAGCTCCGAAAGAATCGAGCTATGGGCTCGTGCATGCTGCCTTCGAAATCAAACCCGAGGCCGAGTTTACGAGACCACTTGATACCCTCCCAGATGAGCGCGCTAAAGGCCTCGCTATTACGAAACACGGGGTCGGATCCGCCCAAGTAATAATAAACGAAATGCTCGTCTCGAACGAAAAGAATTGCGCTGTGGGGGTTCCCTTCCTCATCGCGGGCACTAAGTAATCGTGATACTCCTCTTTCAGCACATGCGCTGAACACGCGTGAAAGCTGCTCTCCATCAAAATGCGGTTCAAGATCCTGGCGGCCGAAGGTCTTTTGACTTAAATGCCAAAGCGTACTGGTGTCGCTCTCTTCAACCAGTCGCAACGATTTGGCCTTGTTGATGTTGCGCTGATTCGAGGACTTCATTCTCTTGTTGATCTCCTCTAAGGTCTTGTCGGCTTGTATCCTATACGTGATACGAGGCTTCACGGTAGCACCTTCCCAATGCAAGGTGAGGAAATCACCTACGGCCGGACTCATCCGCCCGAATAGGGCGTGATGCGGAGGAAACCCTTTCAACAAAGCGCTCACCCCTTTGCGAAATTCTCGTGCTCGCTTTGAAGAACCCATATCCTCCGGGTAGTTGAACCACGGACCTGTATAGGGAACCAGATCGGGCGATTGCAAAATTTGGAAAGTCGCTGCCTTTCGCAATTGCATGGGCCAAAAGGCCTCCACTCCCCCGCTCTGGTACTCAGCTATGACCAAATCATCACCCACCAAGGATCGCAAGAACCAAGGCTGCAAAAAGATTGGGGCATCGTTTATATGGGGACTTGAGGCACTCACGGATTGTGGTAAATTGAACGCACGCAAGATGACACATATTTCCGAATATTAGTTCATAACGCGGGAATGATGTACTTTTACAGCCGGAAAAATGTGAGCATGGAAACGACCGAGATCGATACATCGCTCGTAAGTCTGGAACATACCATAACCAGCGGGGGAGATGAACGAATTGAGCTGATTCACAATGGGTTGAACAAGTATCACATCAACCCGAGCGATAATCAAGACGTATTCAACAGAGGTACATGCACGTGCTCTGTGTTCACGGATGAGGCGTATGAGCGGGTATCATACCTGTTCAATGGGTTTCAAAAGAACACGATAGCCTTCGAAGACGTACGGCGTGATCAGGTAAAAAGCCTGAAAAGGCTGTTGAATAACGCCGAATTGGATTACCACATCTTTTTTGCGCCATCGGGTAGCGATTTGTGCTATTACCCGCTTTTGTTCAGCAAGTTGATGAATCCGGATAAGCCAATCATGAGTTTGGTGACTTGCCCGGAGGAATTAGGCTCTGGATCTGCGATGGCCATTCAGGGTAAATTCTTTTCTGACAAAAATCAAATTCTCAATTCTGTAGAAAAGGGAGCATCGGTAAATCAGGAACTAACGGTTGAATATCGCAGCTTTAATGCTCGTGATGAGCACGGTGTAATTCTCGATCACCACGAAGCCATCAAGGAAACCATTGCCCGATACAAAAACGAATACACCATCATCGGAAATCTGGTGATCGGTTCTAAGTCGGGTATTGAAGACAATATTAGCATTGTTGAAGAATGTCAGGAAGATGTGCTTTGGGTCGTTGACTTGTGTCAACTTCGTACGAGCCGCGACCTGCTTCAAAAATTATTGGAGTTGAACTGCGTGATCATGATCACGGGCTCCAAGTTCTACCAGTCGCCTCCGTTTTGTGGAGCTCTATTGGTTTCGGACACCATCAACGACAAATTAGCTGAGGCCAAGCCCAATACCTGGGGATTTGAAAAGGTGTATACCAAGTATGATTTTCCTACCGAATTAAAGGCCTTGAGAGAGGAGTTCATCGACTACAAGAATTACGGCCTATTGCTTCGGTGGGAGTCGGCCATCGTTGAGATGAACCTCTTGAACGAGTACAAAGAAAGTGTGGTGAACTTAGCCATCAGTCGATGGAATCAGCACATCACGGAACTGTTGGAGAGTTCTCCATATTCCCACTTGATGCGCGACCAAGAAAAGACCAATAGCTCTATCATCAGTTTCAGGGTCAAGGTGGACGGAGATTTTTTGAGCCACGATCAACTTCAAACCTTGCACAAGGCCATTGTTACGGAGCCTTCACCATTGCTACCGCAATATCGCAAGGTGATCATAGGTCAGCCTGTGGCCTATGGCGACAATAGTTTCGTTCGTTTCGCGATCGGATCGCACAATGTGCGCTACTTGCTCGATCACGACATGGATCTGTCAGAAGACACCTTATTGGTGCAAACCATCGAGCATTTCATAAAAGAAGGTCGGTATTGAAAAGGCACGCTGCATCGGACTACGAGCAGCTGTTCCAACGAGTGCTCCGAGAACGGGTAGACCCCGACGATACCGCTCTATTTTTTTACGATATCCGGATCTTGGCAGATCGCGTAGATCACGCCCGCGAGGCTTTTCCGCCCAAAACGCGACATGCCGTTGCTGTAAAGGCGAATCCCGTGACCTCAATTCTACGTGCATGTTATTCGCTTGAACTACAAGCAGAAGCTGCCAGCTTTGGAGAATACCATCAAGCACGACGAATACCGGGATTCGGACATATTGTGTACGACTCGCCCGCCAAAACGGCTCGGGAAATGGAAGTTGTGGCCAATGATCCGCGGGTGACCACCAACCTCGATTCGCTCAACGAACTTGCCTTATTGCCCTCGAATCCGAAGGCGCGAATCGGCTTAAGAATAAACCCTCAAGTAGGAAGCGACTCCGATGCCAGTATGAGCGTGGCAGGGACCTACTCGAAATTCGGCTTCCCCATCGCTCGAAAGAACGAAGTGTTTGAAGCATTCGAAGAGAATCCGTCGCTCTCGGGCCTCCACGTTCACACCAGCTCACAGGCCCATGCCTACGACAAAATGGTAGCGGGAATTCGGGCGGTGCTCGATCTGTTTCTCGAACTGCAAGCGCGGTTCGGAAAGCGAATGGAATTCATTGATATCGGAGGTGGTTTCCCGGTAGATTACGGAGCGGAAACGAAGCATGAGATTTCGGCCTACGGCCAGATGCTCAAGTCGTCCTGTCCGGAGTTGTGGACGTCGGGCGTAGAAGTGATCACAGAATTTGGACGATACTATCACGCCCACGCCGGCTTTTCACTGGCTCAGGTGCAAGGAGTAAAATCCTTTGACGACCACCAAGTACTCATCACCCACTTGGGGGCCGACACCTTCGTTCGCGAATCTTATAGTCGCGAAAAATGGCCACATCAGTTCTACCTGCTCAACGCAAAAGGTGAACTAAAGAACGGACCCGAAAGGTCGACCGATCTCGGTGGCCCCCTTTGTTTTGGCGGAGATTTCTACGGAAAGGAAATTGGTCTTCCGGCCGCTGAGGCCGGAGACTGGGTAGTCATTGCAGACACCGGTGCCAACAGCTACAGTTTGTGGAGTCATCACTGCTCGCGCCCGTTTCCGAAGCTGTTCTTGGTGACCGCGAACGGAACGTTGATCGTTGGTAAGAAACGGCAGGATATTCTCGAAACTGCTCGTTTTTGGGATTAAAATCCGACTTTTGATCTTATGGCAAAAATCTGTGGTATCCTGAGTGCCGAAGTACTTGATCCGGCACACGGCAATCGCGTGCAAGACATGGCAAAGGCTCTGTCTCGAACGAGCAATACCGAAGATGGAATTGAAGAGATCAAAAACTCCTCCGGTGAGCTCATCGGAATGGTGGGTTATCGGCATTTTCGTCATTTCGAAGACCAGCAGGTCGGCTCGCGCGGCTTACTTAAAAGCGAATCGGGAGATCAAGTAATCGCGTACGGAAGAATATTCAACGACGATTTTGAGCGCGGAAATTCGGAGGCCAAATACTTAATGAACCTTTGGACAAAGAAGGAAATGCGCTTTGCTGATGAGTTGAACGGAAAGTGGTCGGCGGTGATCTTTGACGGAATGGACAGGTTCATTTTGAGCCACGACCGATTTGGACAAGAAACGATCTTTTACTCCATAAAGAACGGGTTATTGATTTTCGGAACCAATATTAGAAGCCTGTTGGCCAGTGGGCTTATCGAGGCAAAGCCCAATTACGAATCGCTGTGGCACGGACTCGGATTCCCGTGTGCGCCTCAACCGTATACTGCTTTTGAGGGAATATTTGCCCTTCCAAAAGCACAGCATTTGATCTGGTATAATGGAAATACCGAAACACGAACTTACCACGAGCTCAAGTACTGTAAAAAAGATAGAACTCTATCCCTTGACGAATATGCCGAGCTGATCGACGAAGCCATGGATCGCGCCGTGAGGCGCCAAATCAAAGGAACCTGGAAACCGGGCAGCTTATTGAGCGGTGGGGTCGATAGTACCTACTACACCGCATTGGGCAAGTGCCACGCACCGACTTTAGGAGCGGTGACCCTCACATTGGAGGACCATGCCTTTAAAGCGGCCGATGAAAGCGAGATTGCTGGCGAGAACGCGCGAATGCACGACGTGCCGCATCAGGTGGTTTACATGTCGCCCGATCAGATCCTGGGTGAGTGGGATGCCGTGATCGATAATTTTGAGCAGCCCGGAAGCACCTTCAATACTTATTATTTTGCCGGGAAAGCCGCACAGCAGGCCGGATTTGCGAATGTTCTGACCGGAATGAGCGCAGATGAGCTTTTCGGAGGGTTCGGGTATTTCCGGTACATCAGGATGTGGCGAAAATATCTTTGGGGTGCGCCGTTGTGGAAAATGATCCCGAAGGGGTTCGTTAAGAAACTAGACAGTTTTTCGGAGATGTTCGAGGCGCGTGAAATGATCGATTTTTACACGCACAACTTCGTTGTGATGAAGGAAAGGGAAAAGAAGATGATTTGGCCTCGATCCGGATTCAATACCTATGAGCATATTCGAACCCTGTATACAGAAGCGACCCAACCCTGTGATGACATCGATATAATGATCTATCTGATGACGGCAAATACGCCGCACGAGCAGTTGTACCGGATGGGGCAGTCGTTGAAGGATCACGGAATTTTTGGTCTGCATCCATTCATGGATAACGACTTCGTCGATCTGGCGATGAGGATTTCCACCGAATACAAAGTTCAGGGCTATGATCGGAAGGTGGTACTCAAAAGGGCAGCTCAAAAATGGGTCAGCTCGGAAGCGGTATCCATGAACAAACTAGGATGCAGCTTTCCAATGGGATACTGGCTCGAGCATGAACTCCAAGATGCCTCTGAAGTACTGATCAATTCGCTGCTTGAGCGAGGTTTTATGGATGCTTCTGGCGTGGATAAACTCCGGAAGAAGAACGAAAAACTATTCCCAAAAAAGACCTACAAGCTCCTCTTCATGGAGAAGTGGTTTCAGGCATTCATTGACTCGTAAATACGCTCGATGATATCGACGACTTTGAGTCCTTCCAAGGCATTGGTGGTAATACTCGTTCGGCCCTTCAGGGTGTCGATCACGTTTTCGGTGATGTACACGTGATTAGCCGCTGAACCTTTGTACGCTCCGTAGTCGTTGGCCGGATTAGCGGGAGGCAAAACGGGCATCTCGTAGTCTTGCACGTTACATACTTCCACTTCGTTCATGTACTGCCCTCCGATCTTCATACTCCCTTTTTCACCGATCACGGTTAGTGAGCTCTCGAGGTTTTGGTTCCAAACCGAGGTGCTGTAGTTGATACAACCCATTCCGCCGTTCACGAACTTGAACTGTACCATTCCGGAATCTTCGAATTCGGTAAGGTCGGCGTGATTAAAATCGGCGAACTGGCCTTTAATGTCTTTAATATCCCCAAAGAGCCAATACATGATGTCAACGAAATGAGAGAATTGGGTAAAAAGGGTGCCGCCATCGAGTTTCTTATCGCCGCGCCATGTATCGCGACCGTAGTAACGCTCATCGCGGTTCCAGTAGCAGTTCACCTGAACCATATATATATCGCCCAAGCGATTCTCCTCGAGCATCTCCTTGATCCATGCACTAGGTGGGGAGTAGCGGTTCTGCATTACGCCGAATACGTGACGCGAGATATTCAAAGCCTTGTAGATCACCTTCTCCGCATCGTGCTTTGAAAGTGCCATGGGCTTTTCGATCACCACATGTTTGCGCGCTTCAAGGACCTTTAGTGCTTGTTCGGCATGCAAGCCGTTTGGACTGGCGATCACTACAACATCGATATCGAGATCGGCCTGCAACAACTCCTCAATGCTGTTGAAATATGGAACAGAAGCGAATTCATCCAGTCCTAGTTCGGACTTGTCCTTTATGTCGGAAATTCCCACTAATTCGGCCTCGGGATTTCGATCGATCATGGTGCAATGGCGTTTGCCGATGTGCCCGGCACCAACTACTGCAAACCGAATTTTTTCTCTTTCGATAATAACCATAGGTTCTACTCTACTTTTCTTACTTCTCCGTTCTTCAGTTCGTACCAAGCCTCGCTTTCCGGGCATTGGGCTCTGTTACTTTCATCGAAATTCAATCGATGACCGAATTCGCTCATCCACCCCACTTGCTTGGCCGGATTCCCAACGACGAGCGCATAAGCCGGAGCGGTTTTGGTTACAACGGCACCGGCCCCGATGAAGGCGAATGGCCCTATGTCATGACCGCAGACGATCGTAGCATTGGCCCCGATGCTCGCTCCTTTTCCCACGTGGGTCTTGGCATACTGTCCACGGCGAACGATCGCACTTCGGGGGTTCACGATATTGGTAAAGACCATGCCGGGCCCCATGAACACATTATCGTCACAAGTGACGCCCGTGTAGATGGAAACGTTGTTTTGAACCTTGCAATTTTTTCCAAGGATCACATCCGGAGAAACCACAACATTTTGACCGATATTACAACCATCACCCAATACCGCTCCCGGCATGATGTGGCTGAAGTGCCAGATCTTGCATCCGGTGCCGATCACAGCACCTTCGTCGACCACGGCAGTTTCGTGTACGAAATACTCATTTGCCATAGGCGTGAAAATACGCGAAAAGGAGGTAATTGCCTATTTTAGCCGACTATGAAAGAAGTATCGCGCATATTGGTATTGGCACCGCATCCCGACGATGGGGAATTTGGCGCGGGTGGAAGCCTAAAACGCTGGACCGAAGAAGGAAAGGAAGTGCACTACGTGGCCTTTTCACCCTGCCTCAAGAGTTTGCCCGAAGGAGCAGCCCCCGACACGCTTTATAAAGAGCTTCTGAAGGCGACGGCCATTCTTGGCCTGCCCTCGAATCATGTGCGCGTGTTGGATTTTCCGGTTCGCGAATTTCCGGCACACCGTCAACGCATTCTCGATACCTTAATTCAAATCAAGAAAGAAATTCGTCCGGATGTGGTATTGATGCCCAACAGTTACGACGTTCATCAAGTCCATCAGGTGATCCATCAGTAGGGTATTCGGGCCTTTAAACACGCTTCGTTGATAGGTTACGAATTGCCGTGGAACAACTTAACTGTGATCAACAACTTCCATGTGACTTTGGAGCGCAGCCAAATCGACGCTCTTCAGCTCCGGAAGCGCCTTGAACTGAAAGTCGAACAGAGCCTGATTCTCAAAGGAAGACCCTTCTGTGGACTCGGGACCGTCAAAGGCGATCATTTCACCACCCCAGTAGCATAGTCCACTCCCCTGAGCATCCTTGATCAATTTCACAATATCTCACACGTACTTTGCTTGTCCGGAAGGTTCAGCCGCATACGCGGGCAATATTTGATCTTCGGACCCAATGATGTTATTGGTCCAGTCGGCCCAATCGAAAGTAAAGGGGTAGGCAAATTCCGCGATGACGCCAATCTTGCCGTAGGCAGAAATGCTCCCTATGGCCGTTCGGAGTGAATCCAGGCTTTTGCCGTGCCAAATGGGGTAATACGAGAGTCCGAGCATGTCGTAATCGAGGGTATCGCATTCAGCGAGAAAACTCTCCAACTCGCGATATCCGGCAAAATGCAGCATGACCTTTGAATCCGTTTCGGCATCGCGCACCGCCTGGATTCCCGCATCGATCAAATCGTAGAATGCGGCTTTGGAATTCCACCGATGATCGGTCGGATGCAAGAACCCGTTGTTGATCTCGTTTCCGATCTGAATGATCTCCGGTTCCATTTCGCGCACGATACGGCCCGTGTATTCGTACACACTATCCCGTAGTTCGCCCAAAGTCAAGTTGCTCCAATCGGCCGGAGTCTCCTGGTGCCCCGGATCGGCCCAAGTGTCGCTGTAATGTACGGTGATCCAGACCTTGAGTCCTTTAGCATGAATTTGATCACAGAAGTTCTTCACCTCATCCCAACTCGAACGGGAATCGGCCGGATCGTACCACAGGCGCAGGCGAATGGTGTTGATCCCGTTGTCACTAACAATATCCAGGAAATCACCCTCAACACCTTCGAAGCTCCGATACCGTACGCCGCTCCCTTCAATGGTCGGCACCAGGGACGCATCGACCCCGCGATAAGGCAGCTGAACCGCCTCGGGCTCGGGCTCCTCCTTGGCGCAAGCGATCAACACCAATGCCAACAACGGAAGGAGCCTTCGTATCACTGAATAACGATTCTATCTGTGAACAACCCTTGATCCGTGTGAATCAATACTAAGTAGGTCCCGCGCGCCCATTCGGAAGCATCAATTACGGTTTTCGCAGCGGGGTTTTTCACAGTATAAATGGATCGCCCTTGCATATCGAAAACCTCAAACGATACAGGCGCAGGTGCTTCGAGGGTTATGCGGCCTGCGGCCGGATTCGGATATACGGCGATCTGCTCATCCTCAACGTCTGGGAGTCCAATACTCGTGATATTATAACAGCTCGATGAATCCACACACCCGTTCAAAGTAACTTCCACTGCGAATTGACCATTCTGGGTCGGCACAAAGGTCTGGCCCGTAGCTCCACTGATGTAGGCAAAGCCCTGCGTGCAGTTGAGCCATTGATAGCTCGCTCCCGCTTGGTTCGCCGTTAAGGTATTGTCGCCGTTGTCGGTTACATCGACATCGATATCCGTAATGTTCACATCGATAGTCATGACCGAATCGCAGCCCGAGGCATTGGCGATGACGTCGGTGTAGATTCCTGTACTATCGCAAACTTGTCCGCTAGGAGCTATGTACTGGTTACATCCATCGACCTGAAAACTAGCGGTTGTGTTTCCGGTTGAAATACTCGATCCGGCGATCCAGTTCGATGAACTTCCGTTCAGCGCAAAGTTCATTAGCGTACCGTCGTAGTTGCTACTCACGTGGTTGGGCATGTTGGTGCTTCCGGCGTTGTTTCCTCCGGCCACACCCTCATTGGCCTTGTAGTATACTGCCAAACCCGTTGGAGGCGAGCAAAACTCCGAATTCATATCGGCTTGAATCTCGGCTTGGGTGCGAGCTATATTCCATACGCGTACTTCGTCGATGTCACCTTCAAAATAGTTTACCCCATCGTTCCTTCTGCCGATCATCAGGTTATTGATTTGAGAACTGTTCACGGGTTGAGTCAAATTACCTTGAGCCTCCAATTGACCATCGAGGTACAACTTAACTTGGTTTACGGAAACCGTTGACGTGTACGTCACAGCTACATGATGCCAAAGGCCATCGTTGATCGCAACAGAACCGCTAAGCCCGTTTCCGCCTACTTCAAAACGAATAGCATTGCCGGCAACCATGCAAAAGGTCGACCGTTGACCCAAAGACATACTTCCCCAATCGACAATAACGAGTTGATGCCCACCCGTACCTGGGTCGCTATTTGCCGTTGTGCGTATCCACGCTTCAACGGTTCGGTTCAGGTTTCCCGAGATGCCGGGAAAGGTAGTTTGCACATAGTCATCAGTTCCGTCGTAGCTCAGGGCATTTTGGGCCTCGGCTTTTTGTGAGGCAATAAATGACAACAATAGGGCCGCAGCACTCAGTCTTTTGAGTAGAATCATGGTTTCGATTTAAATAGGTGCGAGTAAATTATAAAACCCACTCAAATTAGCTGTAGCCGGCGGACTCGATCTTTCTCGAATGTTACCGATACGAGGTCTTGAACCGCCCAATTACTATCGTATGCCGCCATGGCGTACTTCCTCGCCTTTGGATCGAAAAGAACGAGGCGGTTGCGGTTCGAGTCGACGGTAATGATGGTGTCACCCTCTACTATCGAGTTTTGAAGCCATTCGGCCTCCCCCATTTCAGGCGCCTTGTGGTCTAAACCGTGAAACTTGAATCGGTTTTCGTGATCTCCCCGCAACTCCACTACTTCTCCGGTCGCCGTAGAGGTCACCAACCAACTATTTTTTGCCAAGTGCTTGCCACCATGCGGGCTCTTCATATCCGCTACTTGCGCCTTCGCTCCGCCAGTCTCTCGATCGATGCTGAACAGTTTACCTTCGTGGAAAAAGGTCGCGAGTATCTCGTTTACCTCATCGTTGCGGTACGCTACCGAGTTAATGAATGCTGCACGCTGGGCTGTGGGCAAGGTCGATGCGGTTGGATTCTTGATCAATTTTGCCGGCTTCCCTTCTGCTTCCAGAGCTCTTTTGTGATCAAGGGTACGGCACAAGTACTGCTCGTTCCCTTGAGCGTCGTAACTTCGGTTGAATCCATTTTCCCAGGCAAACCATTCCCACAGGAGTTTTCCGGATACATAGTCGAATTCGAAGATGCAATCGAGTCCACTCGAGGCCACCAAAATGGCATTATCTAGTTGCGGTGAAAACGCTACAGTATGGATGTAGCTGAACCAAGGGTAGCGCAGTCGGTAGGTCTTTCCCGAGTCGAAAATGAATACAGCATCCTCGGCGGCAATGGCCACCTTTTCGCCTTTTGCATCGACCCCTCGAGGTTCCTTCATTCGATACAACACTTCGGACTCCAGCCGATCGCCATGCAACTCCAAAAATGCTATTCCACCCGTACCGGCTTCACGCCGCTCCACATATCCGCGCCGACCGCTCTTGTTATTTTTAGAGGCCAAATATCGATCTCTGATCGCTTGAAGGTCGAAACTCTTGATCGTAACGAGTAAACGGCGCGATCCAAAGTAGTCGGGATCGTAGTCAAAGGTGCTGATATCGATAGAAGTAGTCTCCACGCGACTAAATTAATTCATTAAATAATTCGGCTAGTTGAGCCGTCAGTCCTTCCCGTGAAAAGCGTTTGTGCGCATCCCCATCGTGCCGCAAGGCACCACTCGTTTTCCATTTTTCGAAGCTCGAACGAATGCGCTGCTTGAGTGCCGACCGATCGCTGTAATCGAGCATGGTTGTCCGGCCTGCTTCGTTCAATATCCGCGCGGCATTGCCATCGACCGGACCGATGCACAGAATTTCGGACCGCGAGGCCAGGTATTCGAAGATCTTACCGGTGAGAATGAGCTTGTTGGTTTTATCGTGCGGTATCGGAAAGAGCAGCATTTCGCTGTCGACCATGTATTGGACGGCTTCGCGGTGCGGCACACTGTCGGTTAGTTGAAGCAGTTCGGATATGCCCGCCGCTTCGATGCTCTCTACGATGTTCCCAGCAACTTTTCCGACCAAATGCAGTCTGAACAATCCGGCAAAATCCGGCAATTCGTTTTTGAGTTCAGCGATCACGGCCCACAATTCGGGCAGGTCCTGGTTTGCCATGTAATTGCCCGTGTAGCACAAGCTGAAGGTGCTGTTTTTTTGCTGCCTCGCGGCAGGAATATCATCCCGGTCGTAACCGTTGTAGATCTCGGTCAAACGCCGAGCTCGGTCACCAAATTCATGCGCTAAACCGGGACTTACGACTGTTACGGCATGGGCTTGGGACAACACGGAAGTTTCGAGCCGGCGATCGCGTCTTTCGGTGAAGGCGGTTCGCTTCATAAAGCGGTTCGAGAAGATATTGATCCAAGGATCGCGAAAATCGGCCACCCACGGAATACTGAACTTTTTATTGAGCTTCTTTGCAATGAGGTGCACACTGTGAGGTGGTCCACTGCTTAGCATAAGGTCGACCGGATGCTCAGCCAGGTATTTCGATAAATATGCCACGCTGGGCTTGACCCATCCGACCTTGGCGTCTGGAACATACAGGTTACCGCGCAGCCAAATGGCCAGTCGCTTTACCATAGAATCCTTGTCGCCCTGCACCATTACATCCGTGACCTTGGCGTCCTTGCCTTGACCCGTGAGTTTCTTATATAGTTCGAAAGGCTCGAAGATTCTTGTTTTGTGCACCTCGAGGTCGGCGGGGACGTCATTCAATAGGCTTTGATCCCAAGTGAACGCGGCCGGATTCTCACAAGTGTACACAACGGGCTCCCAACCAAACTGAGGCAGGAATTTCGCAAATTTAAGGCAGCGCTGAACACCGCTTCCGCCCGCTGGCGGCCAGTAGTATGCGATGATCAAGACGCGTTTCATGCCGTTTCTTCACGGGTTTTTCGCCATTGGAAGAACAGCAAAGCCAAAGAGCCGAGCAAAAGAATGGTGCTGCTAGCCATGGATATCTTTTCGCCTGTGTAGTACAAGGTCGGTTCGAACTTGAATTCGATCGAATGTGATCCGGCCGGAACCACAATTCCCCGTAAAACGTAATTCGATTGGAAGTGAGGAGCGTATTCTCCATCGATATAGGCTTTCCAGCCGCGGCCTTCGTAGCCGAAATAGATTTCGCTCATGATCAATACCTGATCTTTTGAGGTCGAGGTTTGGTATTTGAGGTAGTTGCTCTTGATCTCTTGAAGCACTACCGTGGCCGAAGGATCAGCTTGAGGTTCTACTCCGCTGAGTTGACCGGCAAAACGCTCATCGACGATGGCAGTAGCGGCAGGGTCAAAATCATTGAGGGCCGTCATTTCCGCATTGGCATTGGGCACTATTCGAACGTTCTCGACGAACCAAGCATCGCCCAAGTTTCCAGGATTCATTTGCGCTCGTACTTGTCCGCTATTCTGATCCGGAACGATGAAGTACTTCACGTTGAGCATATTGATCACGGCTTGATTCCGCTTGTTGATCTGGTTATCGACAAGTTCTTGATAGCGCTTGAGTTTGGCGGGATGGTATCCGCCGAGTGATTTATGGAAATAGGCCGTTCGGGCACCGGCATCGAGCCGCTCTCCGAGGTTGTAGACCCTATAATTGGGATCGTTATCCTGCATGATCTGCATATCGGCTTGCGTCGGGGTAAATGGATTCTCCATCTGGCGTTTCGAGACGAAGTCATCGTCGTTCAGATATCGCTTATTGACGGTCCAAAGGTCTACGATAATAAGTAGTCCGAGGGCACTCAGAGCCATTTCTCTTTTGAGTTTACCGTTAACGAACGCCCAGAGGGATGCGGCCGCAAGGGCTACAAAAATGAAGCTACGCCAGGCATCGGCTCGCAACATAGCTTTACGGTCTTCAATGAGGTCGTTGAGGAGTCCGGCATTGGCAAAGACATCGTCCCTGAGGCCCTCGAAGTCGAAAAGGCTTCCGCCCAACAAAGCGAACAGAAGTGCCAATCCGGCCGCGAGGCCGCCCCCCATTTTAATAGCCTTCAAAGCTTCATCGCGGTTGAATTCCTCGTAGAATAGTTGGCGCAGCGCCATGAATCCCAATAGGGGCAGGGTGAGCATGGCCACGACGAGGATGGAGGCTACGGCACGGAATTTATCGTACATCGGCACGTAGTCGATGAAGAGGTCGGTAAGCCACATCATGTTCTTGCCCCACGAGAGGTCGAAGATGAGGACGGTGGTAACCAGAAGCCACCACTTGTACCGATGTTTTAGGTAGAACAGGCCGAAGAAAAAGAGGAAAACGACCACGGCACCCATGTAATATGGGCCCGACACAAAGGGTTGCTCGCCCCAGTATGTCGGAATGCTTTGGAGCACTTGGTCGGGGTTCTGCACACGACCGCGAATAGCTTCACCGAGGTGTGAATCGCGATCTAGGGCTTCGGTAGAGGCACCGCCCATGAGGCCTGGGATGAATACGTTAAAGCTCTCTGCAATACCGTAGCTCCAGTTGGTGATGTAATCGCGATCGAGTCCGTCCGTTTTATTGGTCCCGGCTAGGTCGTCGATGGTAAGTTCGGACTTTCCGCGGGTGCTGTATTTACCGTAATCGTAACTGGTGATCAGTCGGCCCGCGTTAGTGCCCACGGCCAATCCGAGTGCAAGAAGCAGTACGGCCAGCTGTTTTCCGAAGTCGGGCAAGGTTTTATCCTTGACGGCCTGTACCAGTTCGAAGATTCCGAGAATGAACACCGCAATTCCGAGGTAGTAGGTCATTTGGATGTGGTTCACATCGATCTCCCAAGCCAATGTCAACGCGGTTATGAGTCCGCCCGCGACCAGTCGTTTTCGATGAAAAACGGTCAAAATCCCCAAGAGAACGGGGGCAAAGAGTGCGACGGCCAAAGTTTTGTTATTGTGCCCTGCTTCCATGATCAGGAACCAATAAGTAGATAGCCCGAATGCTATGGCTCCAATGAACGATAATCGGGGGTTGTATTTTAACCCGGCCAAAAGGACGTAGAAGCCTAGGAACAATAGAAAGAGGTAGTTGGCCGGAGCCGGAATGCTCTTGATCGGCTCAAAGAAAATGCTGTGAATGAGGTTTCCGGGGTAGTGGACCGAGTTGAAGTAGGCCGGCATTCCGGCGAACAGCGAGTTGGTCCAGAGGGGTTCTTCGCCATAGGCCTCGCGGTGGTCCAAGATCTCCTTACTCATACCGCGGTAATTGGCGATATCACTTTGATAAAGGACCTTTCCTTCGAGCAAAGGACTAAAATAAGCGAAGGACAGGGTGAAAAATAAAATGACCGCCAAGATATGCGGCCAAGCGTTCTTCCAGATTTCTTTCATGGTCGTGGCTTTCTACAGGTCGTCTAAGGTATGAAAAATGACGGGTCAACGTTCAGTCCTTCTACCTTGTCGCAGTTTCCATCATGTACTTTTAGCATCGCTACAAACAGCAATCTCATAACTGTCGAACTCCATAATAGAAAAGGAAAAAAACCTACCAAGAGAAAATCCAAAGAACATGAACAACACAACAAGGGAACCCGGGATTCATTTGACTTTCCCAAACAGATGGTTATTCCCGCTTAAGGGAATTTTTTCTGCCTCAGCGGCAGGATGACCTCCACCCGCGTTCCTTTCTCCTCTTCGGAGCGTATCTGAAGTCTACCGCCGTGAATAGCGACGAACTCAGAAACCAGAATCAACCCCAAACCGGAGCCGGGCTCTCCCTCGGTTCCCGGACGCCCAGTCTTTTTCCCTAAGGTCAACACCTTCGACTTTAATTCCTCCGACATTCCAATGCCGTGATCCTCGACGTACAGCATCATTACGTCATCGACGAGCAGACACCCCAAAAGAACCGTCTGCCCACGCCGGCTGAATTTCATAGCGTTAGTGAGCAGATTCCTGATCACAGAGGCCATCATGTCTTTATCCAACTCTACAGTATCACATTCGATACTTGTCTCGATCTCAATATCCTTTTCCTCAGCGATCTTGTTCACGATCTCAATAGAATCGACCAGCAGCTTGTCGAATTCCAACTCTATCGGATCAAAGTGCATGGTCCCGACCTTGAGCCGTGACCAACTCAGCAGGTTATCCAATAGATTCGATAGTTTATGAGCGTAGTCGCTCAGCGAATCGAGGAGCTCCTTCTGCTCGGTCGGACTAAACAACTCGCCTTGCTCGCGAAGCATGTCGGTAACATTCAAGAAAGAATTGATGGGCCCCCTGAGATCGTGAGCCAAAACCGAAAAAAAGCGATCCTTTGAGCGATTCATCTCGCGTAACTGGAGGCTTACGTCTTTTCGACTCATACTGAACAAGAGGGGCGTTCCAGAGAATATGGCGTAATGACGTTCTTGCTCAGATAATCGTCAGCTCCGGTCTTCACAGCCTCGATCCCTTTCTCGTGACCTTCGGGCCCGGTCAATACGATCACACACTGACTCGGCTTCATCTCCAATATTTCTTCAAGAGCAGAGAATTGAAACGAGTCGGGTAATCCCAAATCGAGCAACAGAATATCGTAATTCGAACTACTGAGTTGGTCCTTGGCGTCGGCTAATGTGGCTACATGGCTGAGTTCTACATGAAGGTTTTTTACATATCTCAGCATCTCACGGACAATGAGTGCATCGCCCTCATTATCTTCGACGTGAAATAGTTTAATCGATTCCATGACCTAGCATTCGTATATACAAGATACGGAGCACCTGAAATTATTACCTGATAATTATCAGGCATTACACCATTAGTTAAACTGAACATCTCAGTAAAAAAGCTACGAAATGAAACAGGTGAAATTACTGGCGCTCTCCTTACTCATGGCCCTGAGCTCATGCAAAAAAGAAGACAACGAACCCTCGGGAAATAATGGCAACAATCAAGGACAAACCGTCCTCAACTTGCCCGACACCCCATTGAACTGCAGCAATTTAATTCTGCCCAAACACTTCAACGCTCCGGCTATTCTAGCGGCGGATAACACCCCGAATTCCAACCCCATCACCGACGAGGGAGCCACACTTGGTCGAGTGCTTTTTTTACGACACTCAACTTTCACTCAACAACACAGTAAGCTGTTCCAGCTGTCATAAGGCGGAGTTCGGATTCAGTGATCCTGAGGGGCTCTCGGTCGGATTCGACGGAGGGGCTACAGGGCGTCACAGCATGAACCTCATCAATGCCCGATACTACACCGCGGAGCATTTCTTCCGGGACGGGCGTGCAGCTACACTCGAAGATCAGGTGCTGATGCCGATCCAAGATCAAGTGGAGATGGGAATGACCTTGGATAGCCTAACGGCTCGATTGGCAACACTCGACTACTATCCACCCCTCTTCGAGGCAGCTTTCGGCACCGAGGATATCGATGAAGACCGCATAAGTCGTGCCCTGGCGCAATTCGTTCGTGCGATCGTAAGCTATCAAAGTGCTTTCGACATCGCCGTGGCCGCTACTCCGGGACCGCCTACAGGTAACTTGGTGGGCTTTACCGACCAGCAAAATGAAGGAAAGGACATCTTCGAAAATGTAAATCGAGGTGCTTGCGCCGGATGCCATGGAACTCCATTGCAGATCGCCATAGAGCCAAAAAGCAATGGCCTCGATCAGAATCCGGCCGATATAGGTTTTGGCGAGGTAACGGGCAATTTGGGCGACTACGGTAAATTCAAGACACCGTGTTTACGCAACATAGAGCTAACAGTCCCGTACATGCACGACGGTCGGTTTGCCACCTTGGAGGAAGTCATTGAGCATTACAACTCCGGAGTCGAGAACCACTCGAACCTCAATGCCCCTTTGAGGTTACCCAATGGCGACGCGAGAAGACTGAACCTGACGCAAGACGAGAAAGATGCTTTGCCGGCCTTCCTGTTGACCCTAACGGACGCATCTTTGGCGACGGATGAAAAGTACAGCGATCCGTTCGTGAATTAATCGACTTCCTCGTAATCGACGTACTCCCCTCCCACATCTTTGGGCGGGGGTTTTTTATCGCGCTTGTACTCGACGCGAACATCCCCCTCCGCTCGCGCATCCGGCCGAGAGGCCGCACGCTGATTTTCATAAGCCTCGCGTTGGCGGTCGCGCATTTCTTCGGGAGTGAAGCCCGTGAGCGAGCGAAATAGCCCGCTCCAAAAGAGACGTAATCCCAGGAAGATCAATGCGACAATGAGGAGGAATTTTACCATAGTTTATCGGCTCAAATAGCGGTTTCGTTCGCTGTATACTTTGATGAAGAACTCGTCGCGCAGGTCGTCGATAAATTGAATGGCCTCACCGGTCGATTTCATTTCGGGTCCGAGCTCTTTGTTCACTTTCGGGAACTTGTTGAAACTGAACACCGGTATCTTCACGGCAAACCCTTTGCGCTGTGGGTCAAAGTTGAAGTCCTTCACCTTCTTCTCTCCCAACATGACCTTGGTCGCATAGTTCACGTATGGCTCTTTGTAGGCCTTGGCGATGAACGGCACGGTACGCGATGCGCGTGGATTGGCCTCGATCACATAAACTGTATCGTTCTTGATGGCGAACTGGATATTGATGAGCCCTTTCGTCTCAAGTGCTAGAGCGATCTTCTTGGTGATGTCCACGATCTGTTGCATCACGAACTCGCCCAAGTTGAACGGTGGCAATACCGCGTGCGAGTCACCGGAATGGATTCCGCAAGGCTCTATGTGCTCCATGATACCGATGATGTACACCTCTTCGCCGTCGCAAATGGCGTCGGCTTCGGCTTCAATGGCACCGTCGAGGTAGTGATCGAGCAATACTCGGTTACCCGGAATGCTTTTAAGCAAATCTACAACGTGGTGCTCGAGCTCGTCTTTGTTGATCACGATCTTCATGCCTTGCCCCCCGAGAACGTACGATGGGCGCACGAGGATCGGGAAGTCGAGCTTCTCGGCCAATTCCAGAGCCTCATCGGCATTTTCGATGACGCCGAACTCGGGGAACGGAATGTTTTGATCGCGCAACAGAGTGGAGAACCTTCCGCGGTCTTCGGCCAAATCGAGGGCTTGGTAAGGCGTTCCGATGATCGGAATGCCATAGCGATCGAGTTTTTCGGCCAATTTAAGAGCGGTCTGACCTCCCAGCTGTACAATCACGCCTTCAGGTTTCTCGTGGCGAATGATATCGTAGATATGCTCCCAAAACACGGGTTCAAAGTACAGTTTATCCGCCGTATCGAAGTCAGTGGACACCGTCTCGGGATTGCAATTGATCATGATGGTTTCGTAGCCGCATTCCTTGGCGGCGAGTACCCCGTGTACACAGCAGTAATCGAACTCGATACCTTGACCAATGCGGTTCGGACCCGAGCCGAGTACCACGATCTTTTTCTTGTCGGAGACCGCACTTTCGTTTTCAGCGAACGGCTCGCCTCCGTCTATCATGTTCTGCTCAAAGGTGGAGTAGTAGTATGGTGTTTGCGCCGGGAACTCCGCAGCACAAGTGTCCACGAGTTTATACACCCGGTTGATGCCCATATCGACTCGTTTGTTGTACACCTCACTTTCGAGGCATCCGAGCATGTGTGCGATCTGGCGATCTGCGAAGCCTTTTTGTTTGGCCTCGAGTAAGAGTTCGCGATCGATGTTATCGATCTCATACTTTTCGATCTCGCGCTCGAGGTAGTGAAGCTCTTCATATTGCTTCAGGAACCACATATCGATCTTGGTGATCTCATGGATCTTGCGGAGTGGAATCCCGAGCTGTATTGCGTCGTAGATAACGAATACGCGATCCCAACTCGCGTGCTTGAGCTTGCTGAGGATAAGGTCTTGATCTTTATACCCTTTCCCGTCCGCTCCCAATCCATTTCGTTTGATCTCGAGCGATTGAGTGGCTTTGTGCAGGGCCTCCTGGAAAGAACGACCGATTCCCATGACTTCCCCGACCGACTTCATGGCCAGACCCAACTCGCGGTTCGAGCCTTGGAATTTATCGAAGTTCCAGCGTGGGATCTTCACGATAACGTAGTCCAAGGTCGGTTCAAAGTACGCCGTTGTAGTTTTAGTGATTTGGTTATCGAGTTCATCGAGTGTGTAACCGATCGCCAGTTTGGCGGCGATCTTCGCGATCGGGTACCCGGTAGCTTTTGAAGCCAGTGCCGAAGAGCGCGATACCCGCGGGTTGATCTCAATGGCGTAAATGTCTTCTTTTTCGTCGGGGCTCACAGCGAACTGCACGTTACATCCACCGGCAAAATCACCGATAGAGCGCATCATGTGAATCGCCATATCCCGCATACGCTGATAGGCCGTGTCGGACAAAGTCATGGCCGGAGCCACGGTGATCGAATCTCCAGTGTGGATGCCCATCGGATCCATGTTCTCGATGGAACAGATGATGATCACGTTGTCGTTTTTATCGCGAAGCAACTCAAGCTCGTATTCTTTCCATCCCATCAAGGCTTTGTCGATCATGACCTCGTGGATGGGGGATACTTCGAGTCCGCGATTCAAGGCTTCGTCGAAATCTTCTTTTTCGTAAACGATCGCCGCTCCTGCTCCACCCAAGGTGAACGAAGCTCTAATAACCAGTGGAAAACCAAATTCCTGAGCGATGGTCTTTCCTTTGAGGTAGCTCGTGGCGGTAGCCTGTGGTGCCATACCAACACCGATCTCCTCCATGAGCATCCGGAATTGCTCGCGATTCTCGGTAATGTTGATCGCGTCGATATCTACACCGATCAATTTCACCCCATACTTCTCCCATATACCCCGCTCTTCGGCCTCAATGGCCAAATTCAAAGCGGTTTGTCCTCCCATCGTAGGCAATACGGCATCGATCTTTTGCTCCTGAAGAATCTTTTCGATGGAGGCAACGGTCAGAGGCATCAAGTAGACGTGATCGGCGGTTACCGGGTCGGTCATGATGGTGGCCGGATTGGAGTTGATGAGGGTCACCTCTATCCCCTCTTCCCGCAGGGAGCGCGAAGCCTGACTTCCGGAATAGTCGAACTCGCAAGCTTGTCCGATGATGATGGGGCCTGAACCGATGATGAGGATGCTGTTGATGTTGGCGTTTTTTGGCATGGTAGTTTCGTTTGCGGGCAGAAAAATAGGTATAAAAAAAAGGTGCTGCCATAGGCAACACCTCAAATATGGTCAACTCACGAACCGTACATTTGCTTAGTGGCGTGATTCGTTAGAGATGGACAAACGCTTACGGCCTTTCGCGCGACGGCGAGCCAAAACCTTACGGCCATTAGCAGTAGCCATACGCTCACGGAAACCGTGTTTGTTGCGGCGTTTACGCTGTGATGGTTGGAATGTACGTTTCATCGTATAATCTCTTTATCTTGTGATTCTTCAATCGGGGTGCAAATGTACAGCGTTATTTTCTAACTACCAATGCAATTCTTAATTCATTTACCATAAAAGTCCAGAGCGCAGAGCTTTTGGCCGTGCACTTTTGACTCTAGAATTTTGACTATAAAAAAAGAACTACTCAAGGATCATATATATATGCGGAATATGGTCTAAGTGAAACTCCTCGCCTACCGTTTCGAATCCGAATGAGCGGTAAAAATCGACATAGACCCATTGTGCCGTGATCTTCACCGACTGCTTTCCATAGCGGCGAAATGCCTCATCCAAACACGCCTGTACGATCTCGCGCCCCAATCCCTTGCCTCGATGCCCATCCGCCGTAACGAATCGGCCCACGCTGAGTTCATTAAATTCTGTGCCTTGCGGCACGATGCGGCCGTACGCGGTCACTTCACCTTCTTGCTCGGCCCAAACATGTATGCTTTCCTGATCAAAATTATCGTTGTCCACGAACGGACAAACCTGCTCCAGAATGAACACCTGCTGTCGCAATCGAAGGATCGCGTACAGTTCCTCTTTCGAGAGTTCTTCCCAGGTTTTGATGTGGAGCATGGCGAAAGATAATTACTTTCGCACTATGTCATTTCCCTTCACCAAGAAAGTCGTGTGGATTACCGGAGCTTCTTCCGGTATTGGAGAACACCTGGCGTACCGCATAGCTCGGGACCAGCCCTACCTCGTGCTTTCTGGGCGTAGAACTGAGGCGTTGGAATTCGTCGCCGCACAAACAAATCTGCCCGAAGGGCATATTCTCATACTCCCCCTCGACCTTTCGAAACCCGAGACCTTTGCCGAAGCAGCTAAAAAAGTAATCGAGTGCTACGGCCGAATCGACTACTTGGTAAACAACAGTGGAATTGGGCATAAATCGGGTGTGCTGGAAACATCGGACGCCGTGGACCGAAAGGTCATGGAGGTGAATTTCTTCGGGAATATCAGACTCACAAAAACTGTGTTACCCTACATGTTAGAACAGGGTGCCGGACAAATAACCGTTATCTCGTCCATGCTTTCCAAGTTCGGAGCACCGGATGTAGCTACATATGCGGCTTCTAAACACGCGCTGAACGGCTGGTATGAGAGTCTTCGGGTAGAGCTCTACGATCAAAACATTGCGATTCAGGTCATTGCGCCGGGGTTTATAAAGACGGATGTGACCGTAAAATCGCTCGATGGAGAGGGAAAACCCTACGGACAAAACAGTCCGGCTCAGGAAAAAGGAATGGATCCGAAAAAATGCGCCATCAAAATCAAGAAGATCATGAAAAGCAAGAAGCCCTTCGCCTACGTCGGCGGTTGGGAACTCGGTTCTATCCCATTTAAGACCATTGCACCTAGGATGTTCTTTTGGGCTATGCGCGCGCTTTCGCGCAATTCTTAATTGTAAAGGCTTAAGACCAGAAGATTATTTACTAACGATTAAATATAGGTCTTGAAATTGAATCCCCCTCTTTAACGGGAA
>JAGWBA010000031.1 GCA_021296215.1 Flavobacteriales bacterium | reverse complement strand
TCTCCTTGGTAAACGTTCTTCTCTTTGAGATAATCTTCTAAATTTAAGTCTCCTAAACTGTTTTAGAAAATCTGTCCAGCCTTTTAAGGAGCTAATACAGTTGTACTCCGTTTTTCCAAGCAACACTCCTTTTAGTCGCTTAAGGGTAAACCGCTCTTCAAACAAAAGCTTGTCGCACTCTCGTTGTATGCGTGATCTAAGACGGTCTAGCTCAAGTTTCGCCTTTTTAAGTTCAACGGTACTCCCTGTAATGGATTGCCTATCGTGACTCCAGTACTTGGGTTCAATGCGAATATTGGTCGTAAAAGTCTCTCGTCTTCCTAAATGAACTAGTCGACAGTACAGAACTACGGTTCCGTTGGTTGATTTTCTTGGGTATATAAGTGTTTTCATCTCCTACAATTTTGATTATCACAAAGTTACGGTGACACGTAGGGTCCTAAAAACGTAAAAGAGAGCAGTAGGGCGTAAAAGAGAGCATCAAGTCAGTCACAAAACCCTTAAACCAGATTTGTGTCCGTTTTGTGTCTCTTTTGTTCCTCTTTTAATGCATCGAAATGCACTGAATTGATTCGAGCTAAAAAACAAAAGCCTGACAATCAAATAGTTTGCCAGGCTTTGCTTTGAAATACTACAATAATTGTTGCCCGAGCAAGGGAAATCTACGGTTTGGCTATCTATTGATTCTCATACCCGCGCAGAGGGATTCTACAAAAGCCGGAATTGGGTTCGAAAAGGAGTACTCCCCAATGGAGAAGTGAGATTCGAAATGACCAGAGAGAAATGGTTGAGCGGGGATTCCAACGAGGCTGAGGATTGAAGTCGGAGCAGGGGAAGAAATCACGGTTTAGGGCTATTCACCTTCTTTGCCTATAACCCGGAGATTCGACGCATCATGTACACCACCAACTCCATCGAAGGTTTTAATCGAAGAATGAGGAAAGGAACTAAAACCAAAGGAGCCCAACCCTCTGAAAGAGCCCTGTAAGAGTTGCTTTACCTCGTCAGTCAACATACCAACAAACGATGGAGCAAACCACGGTCATGGACTAAAATAATATCAATCCTCGCTATGACCCATGCTGAACGACTAGGCCTTGAAAGAAATGACACACTTAACTGAACAAAACCGGGAATTCCGCTTGACTAATAGCAGATTGGGCTTCGCTCGGGTGGTATTTATTGAAGAGTAATTCGACTTTCGCTCCCCTGCGGAAATACGAGTTATGAGAAGAAAGTGTTGGAACCAAGAACTCAACACTGAGAACTAAAAACTAATTTGCCACCATCAAGTTGCACCCTCGAATCTCGGCGTCATCGAATCGCCCCAGTACTTCGAAGCTGCCATCGGGGAATTGTCGCCCGAGGTCTTGAGTCGCAATGAAGGCACAGGAATGGATGTTGGCCAGGTCCATGATGTTGATTCCGCCCGTTTTACCTTGCGGAGCAGTGGAAAGGGGGTCTTCGGTATCGCGTAATTGGATGTTCATCCAGGGCGGGCAATGAAACTTTCCGCCCGAGAGGGCGTAAGACTGAGAAAGTAGTTCGGTCATCCCGTATTCGCTGTGAATATTCTGAGTGCCTAGGCCTTTCGACAGTCGTTGATGCAGTTCACTACGGATCAGTTCGCGCCGCCGGCCTTTCATTCCGCCCGTTTCCATCACCACCGCATTATGTGGTAGTTGTACAGGGTGCTGTTCGGCCAAATCGAGGAGGGCGAAGCTGACTCCGAGTAGGAGGATCTTGCGGTTCGATGTGCGGTGGTTGATCAGGAGTTCTCGCAAAGCGGAATATTCGTTCAGAAAGAATCCCGAGTCGGGGTGTTCGCTTTCCTCGATGAGGCCTTGTGCCATGGTAACGAGCGAGCTTCCCGAACGCTCGAGATACGCCGGTAGCAGAGCGAAGATGACGTAGTCCGATGGGTTTCCGTAGAACAATCGAAAGGCGGCCATGTAGCTTTCGCGGTAGATCGATTCGACGACGACTCCGTGTCTAGAAGGGGTTTGGCCGCTGGTTCCTGAGGATGTAAAGATCGTTGAAGGGCTATATCCGTCCGCAAGGACGTTATGGCTTTTAAAGAATTTGACCGGCATATAGGGAATCCGGGAGGTGTCGTGAACACCGGCTGGGTCGATATGCAAATAATGAAGGAAATCGCGATAGGGGCGAACATGGATGGCCTGCCACCGGAAGAGCTCGAGGGCCAGGGCTTCGCGGTCCAATTTAGAAGCGCAGAGAAAAACCTTATTTTTGAAAGCAATGTGGTCCATGCAAACGATAGGGCCATTAACTCCGTTATTATGTATATGCAGCGATACACAAAGGTACTATTAACGGTCGGGATAGCTTGGGTACTGTCGACGGCCTGTTTGCGCACGGATGAGTATCCGCTCGAACCCATGATCACGTTCGATGGGTTCAGCTTGGTGGATTCGGTGGATCAGTTAGGGAACTTGAACACCTATTGTATCGTGACCATTGGCTTTACGGATGGGGACGGAGACGTTGGGCTTCGACCCGGGGATACGAATGGTGGCTATCATCCCGACAGTCTGTACTACCACAATTTGCTGGTCGATTACTACGAGTGGAACGATTCGACCAATTCGTTTAAATTGATCGAAGATTTGAATCCGCCTTTTAGTGCGCGAATTCCCTATTTAACTCCGGAAGGGAAGAACAAGACCTTGAAGGGCGATATCGTGTACGACATGAATGTTTCGTTTACCGGAAGCGATACCATCAGATTTGATTTTCGCTTGGTCGATAGATCCTTTACTGAGAGTAACACGGTAGAATCTCCGCCGATCTATCTGAATTAACTTTCCAATACGATGGCCTCGGACACGTCGAAGGCGTGATCGCCGATCTTCTCGAGACTGTGTATGAGGTCGTTGTAGTACATGCCCGAATGAATGGGGTATAGTCCTTTCTCAATGTTTTCGAGATGCTCGTTTCGCAGCTTGTTTCGCAGGTCGTTGATCTCTTCCTCGATGTCCTTGGCTTCGGTCAAAGTGACTTTTTCGTAGTCTCGGTTGAGGTTTTGGGTCATGTTCGAGATGGACTTCTCGACAGCAATGAACATCAGTTCTGATTTCTGACGTAGTTCCGGCGTAAAGTAGGCCTTGATCGCTCTGCGGCGTTCGAGATTCTGAGCGATTTGATAGCACAGATCACCTATGGTTTCGAGGTCGGAGATGATACTGAGCATACTTCTAACGCGTCGAGAGGCGTCATTTGAAAGCTCGCTCTCCGAGGCCTTACTCAAGTATTTGGCGATCTCGAGTTCCATACGGTCGGTCATGTCCTCGTACTTGGCCACCCGCTTCATAAGCTTTTGGAACTTCTTCTCTTCGGTAGCGTGAAGTAGTTGAGGAACGGCATCGTACAATTTCACGATGATCTCGCCGAATTTGCTGATCTCTTTACGGGCTTCAATGATCGAAAGCTCCGCCGTACCCATCATTCCACTTCCAATAAAACTCAAGTGGAAAACCTCGTCGTCGACTCCTTTGGCAGGCAAGAACCTAGTGACCGTACGGGCGATGAACGGTACGAACCAAACCAGCATCAACACATTCAAAATATTGAATGTAGTATGGAAGATGGACAGTGCGATCGGAATGGCGCTAGCTTCTTCGGACGGGCGGGCACCAATGTTTACAACATGGTATTGAGCTGCTGTGATACCTAGTGCGACCAGTTCTTCCGAGATTCGAATTGCGGCCAACGAATCTATGTCAATGCCCTGACCCGCAGCTTTGAAAAGTGAATAATGCATATTCAGCTTTTTCGGAGTTACCCAAGTCCACTCGATAAATTCACCGGCATCGCCAAGGCTCTGTTGAAGTTGTGTGTCGAACAACTCCTGACTTGGCGGTTGCTCAAAAGAGTATTGTCGTCCGCCAGTTCCGCTGATGGTCGGATTGTTGGCCATGTAGTTATTTATACCGGAAATGAAAAGAGGAAATGCGATGATCATCCAAACCACTCCAAAGGTGTTGAACAAGAAGTGGGCCCGTGCCGCTCTTTTGGCGTGAACATTGGCAACCAGGGCGGCTAGGTTAGCCGTAATGGTAGTCCCTATGTTTTCACCGAGGATCATGGCCGCTGCGAGCTGGAAAGGGATCCACCCTTGGTAACACATGACCAGGGTCAAGGCCATGGCCGCGGAGGACGATTGAACCACTATGGTTATGACGGTACCCACCCCGATGAAGATCAGGGTCGAAAGCAATCCTTTATCCGTGTATTGGCTTAAAAATTCGAGAACCTGTGGATTCGATTGAAGGTCGGGAACGCTGTCTTTTAGGAATTCCAGTCCCATGAAGAGCAGGGCAAATCCAATGAGTACCTCGCCCCACGATTTTATACTTCCTCGTGACGAAAAAAGCATGGGGAAACCGAAGGCGATGATCGGAAGGGCCATTGCCGAGATCTTCACTTTGAATCCAAAGATCGATATCAGCCAAGCAGTCAGGGTAGTTCCAATGTTCGCTCCCATGATGACCCCGATCGACTCAATGAGCGAAAGGAGACCGGCGTTCACAAAGCTTACGACCATCACCGTAGTCGCTGAAGACGATTGAACTAAAGAGGTAATGATGAACCCGGTAAAAACGCCAAAAACTCTATTCGAGGTCATGGCGCTTAGAATGCGTCGCATTCTATTTCCCGCAACCTTTTGGATGCCATCGCTCATCACCTTCATCCCATAAATGAAGAACCCTAGTGCTCCGATGAGCGAGAGCAGATCCATTAAAGAATAATTCATTTACCCGATTTTGCTGGCAAATATGGGATATAAGAGTGGCTATCTCTTGATCACGCGATGTGTCTCTGATCCGTTTTGCGATGTGAATTCGATCAAATAAAGACCAGACTCCCAACTTTCTGTGCGAACACGAACTTCTCCGTTGATCTCGCCGGACCAAACTAGCGCACCGAGGGTATTCCATATCCGTACTTCGGTAGTTTGGTCGACATTCAATTTCAAGCTTGAAGTGAAAGGATTAGGGAAGGCAATGATCGATTTTTCGAATTCATTCAAGCCAATGGCCGGAATCACATCCGCTGAATAGCGAGGAAGCAATTGATAACCCGAATCAAAAGGCGAACTCGAATCGAACTGTCCTCCGATTCCTCGGACGTGGAAAGTGCCGGAAGGAGCTGGCATGCTATACAGATCGACATCATTATCAATTCGTACTGTATAAGTATTGATACCGTCGGTAACGTCGACGTTAAAGCCGCTTCCCGAGCCTGACCACTGTGATGAATCCACAAGGCTTAAATCCTGAATTTCCACCAATTCAGACTCCGTACTTTCACCTAAAGCGGCCACGACAACCGGAGAAGGAATAGGATTACCCTGTGAAAGAACCTTTGCGCTGTCGGCATAAATTTGTGTGAGTCCATTGAATTGATCGATGGATCCGATTATGCGAACTTCGTCTCCCTCGTTAACCGTAAATCCGGGCAATGCAACAGGGCTGTACACCCCAATACCATCGGATCCGTCATTAACCGTGAACTGTGCGCCATTGGCATTCATGTTTACTCCTAAAACGATTCCTTCCACGGCACAGTAAACCAGTGCTGAATCGACTGATCCATCTGCGGCATTGGATGTTACATCACCGATTGAGTAGGTTGGGATAACCTGATCGTTATCCAGGATGGTAATCGCGACGGAAGTATTCGATCCGGCCGCGAGGCCGCCAGAAACATAAGTAATATCAAAAGTTCCCGTTTCGCTCGATTCCACGATAGCATCGTCCACTACCGTAAGAATGATCTGTGCCGAGTCTGTTCCGGCCGTGACCGGGATAAGGATCTCTCCTGTGATGAGGTCAAAGGCTGGAGCCGTACTCCCATCCGTTGGGTCCAATCCTATGCCGGGTGTAAGTGTTACGATCACCGTATCGTCGGCTGTAGTAGTCGGAGAGAACTGAAGAGTTAAGGCTAATGATCCAACGCTTTCCGAAATGCTCTGGCTGGAGGTAGAGAAAGAGACCGTTGATGTAGTTGGCGCTGAGCCGAAGGTGAGGTTGCATGCGGGCCAATTCGCAGAACCTGCGATATTGACGTCGTCGTCTGTTACCCAATTCCCTGCGTTATAAATATTACTGCGCAAGGTAACTGTATCCCCTACAGATAGGCTACAGTCGTAGTAACCGTTATCGACATGCGCACTGGCCATAACGAAGGCGCTAAAGCCGTCCGTTAACGATGGTGGAAGGTAAGATTCTGTTGAAGCTGCCAGACCTGAGGTTAGCCAGGTTAGGTTGATGTTGTTTGACCGTGGAGTCATGATACCAGCTACGAAAGACGGGTTCGGGATAGATCCGAGATAGCAAAAGATATTATCTCCGGATCCGGAAATTCCTCCTAGCGACCCTACGGTTGTCCCACCTGCTCCAAAGATCAAGGCGTCAGAACCTGAACTTGGGTCTTCAAAACGAATGTAGGTTCCTGCCGAAACGCCACCTGCTGGGGTGGTCCAGGTCATGGTGTCTTCCCCTGTGGTACTGTACCAGTCGAAGGTGCCACCATTCGTGGAGCTAGGCCCCCATGAGCGGTCGGTAAAGCTGATGTCGAGGTTGCCGGGAAGGTCTACCATTGGAATAATCGCGAAACCATCGGGAGCATCGGCTTGGAATCCGGCGAAAACAATATCACCGGGATTCAATGCTGCGGGTGCTGGTGCCGCATTCACCGTTACCGTGCCGCTCATGCCGAGACCCGCGTGTGGGTCGCATTGATAGCTATAGGTTCCCGGAATGCTGAAAACAAAGGAATAAGCCCAGGACGCTGAAGCCGTTCCATTTCCGAATGAAGCCGGATTGGAGGGAAAGGTAGAGGTAGAGCCGTTGACATTGTGGAACCCACCTTGGTTGATCCAGACTACAGTGTCGCCGGCGTTTACCATTAAGTTAGCTGGATTAAAGGTGTTTCCATTCGGGCCTCCCAGGCCGACGTTGTGGGTCGTTGCCTGAGTAGTGAAGGAAATCGAAAGGAATAGTGCAAAAAGTGTGTAGAATCTTTTCATAAGAATGACAAATTGGGTTCCAAAGTTACCAAATGATGAGGAGAATCCGTCAAACGCCTCATTATTATGATAAGAAGACAAAAAAAGGCCGCTCGTTGAGAGGCCTTTAAATCCTTTATGGGGAGGGATTAGTTGATGATGTTACCGTTAACATCTTTCGCCCATCCACCTTTCCACCAGTTACCACCAGTTTGGCAAGCACCGCGGAATTGAGCAGAAGTAAACCACGAATCTACTGAGTTAGGATCAGCTGAACTAGTGCTCGTTCCTACGAAACCGTTCAAGGTTACTGCTACTTCGTCACAGTTGTAATCGTCAACGAATTTTTGGCAGTCGCGGTAAGTGCCTCCGCCACCACCCAATCCGAATACGCTAGCGTTGCTAACGAAAGCTTCGTCTTGTTCTACGTGCCACAAAGTGATCGAATCAGATACGCGGATACCGTGGTTCGGGAAGTTAGTTACAACAGCATTCCAGATGTTGAATTTAGAACCTTCACGAAGACGCATTCCGGTGTTTTCCATGTCACCATCATCTTCTCCAACCAAAGTAACGTTAGAGATAGAAGGGTTGGTCCAAGGAAGTGCAGAGTTGTCATCACCGTTGTTGTCGAATTCGAATCCACGGTCACCTGATACAGCATCTTGGTGTACTACCCAGAACTGACCTTTACCGGCCCATCCGTGAGTACAGTCGAAAGAATCGTCGCGGTTACCAGTAGAGATAGCATATATTACTTCAGCAGCTCCACCGAACCACTCGATACCGTCGTCAGCACCTTTGAAGCACTGTACGTGGTCGATCTGAGTTCCTGATCCAACTGCGTTCAAAGTCAAACCGTTCAACTCGTCGTCAGTAGCGCAGATGAATCCTGCATACTCGATACGCAAGTAGTGAATCTCACCTGAGTTGTCGGCATTGTCAGTACCACCGTAGGTACCTGAGTTACATTCTGAGGTAGCAGTAGATCCGTTGTTGATCTCACCGTATCCGTTGATGATCAAACCACCGAATGATCCTTTTTCCTGCTGAAGAGCAGACATAACTACTGGGCAGCTAGCAGTTCCCATTGCCATGATCTTAGCACCTTGGTTGATCGTCAAGAAGTCAACACCGTCAGAGTTGTCTCCGTAGATCTCAGTACACTCAGGGATAGTCAAAGTTGAACCTTGCATTACGAATACTCCGTCTTTCAACAAGTATTTGTTGCTCGCATCCAAGGTGAGGTTTTGGTTGACGTTACCAGCAATTTGTTTGTAAGCCTGACCACTGATCGTTACGTCAGTAATGGTGTACGTTGCATTGTTGTTGTTGTTGTTGTTGTCATCATTGTTACATGCTGACATCGTTACACCGAGTGCTAAAGCTACTGCGAGCATCCGGTTGAACTTGAAATGTTTCATTACTATTACGGGTTTAGAAGTTGATTTTCCTGCGACAAAACTATACGACTTCCAATGAAGTGAGCTTTCGTAAATTTTAATCTTGTGTTAAGGAAACGCCCGTAGTCGTTACGACAGTGTTAATTAAAAAACGTCGTAGGCAATAGATATAGAAAAGTCTACACCTCGGCGAAATTGATTTACGACGACCGGGCCATTGGTTGAAATATCCGGGTCCGATTCCTGCTCCTGATTGATCATCGGATTCAAGATGTTACGAGCGTAAAAATTCAATGACCAGTGCTTAGATAGCCGGTTTCTCAAGGAGAAATTGAGCGTATTTACCGGAGCCTCGTATATATCTCCAATTCCCTGTGCACCTGCCGAGAAAACACGGCGACCAAATACATTATAACTTAAGGTCGCGGTAGATTTTCTCTGATCATTTTGGCCATAACGCTTCGTATAGGTCAAGTCGGCGTTGATCAGATAAGGTGAAGCACCTTGAAGCGGGCGATTCTCATTTGTTGAGATCACTGATGAACCGCCTACCGTAGCTTCTTTGTTGATGGTTACGTCGGAGTACATCAATGAAGCGTTGAATGCAAGGCTGAAGTTTTTCCAACCGGTTTCTTCTCCGAACCAGCGTCCGAGATTTTGGAAGTACTCGAATTCCAAACCTCCAACTACCGCACTCTCGGTGTTGATGAATGATTCGAGCTGACCAGAAGCCGTAGCAACGAGCACGCGCTCAATAGGGTTGTCCAGGTATTTTCCGAAGGCTGTTATTGCGATTAAGTTACCCGGTTGTGGATATGTTTCAAATCGAAGGTCAACGTTGTAGTTCGACCCGTTTTCAAGTTCCGGGTTACCGATACTTTGGCGTCCGGCGAAGAACTCGATGTACTGGAACGGTCCAACCTCACGGTATGCCGGGCGAGAGATGGTTCTTGAAGCACTCGCGCGAATCGCACTTTTCTCATTTAGGTCGTACTTAAAGGATGCAGTGGGCATTAAGGCGATTTGGTCCAGCTTTTCTTGTTTTGGGATCGTAGGCTGTACCTGATCGCGGTAGTCAAGTGTTTGCAATCCCTCTTCAACACGCAATCCGATCATTCCTTCTGCACGGGCGCCAAGTCGTCCGTTGGTTTGAAAATAGAAGGAGTTGATGTTAAGGTTTGCCTCATACACAGATGCGAGACCTCCAATTTCACGATAAGCGATTTTTCCGTTGTCGAAGTTTTCCGGAGTAATGACCTCCTCCATGTTGTTCGGGTCCATTACGTCGCCATCGGCGTTCACATAGTTCCGGAAATCGATATTGACTTGCCGGTAGTCAAATTCGCGTTTCTTTCTTTTGACCTCACCACCAACGGTAACATCCCACAAGGACTCACCTTTATCATCGGTCTTCAAAGAATAGGTCGCCATCAATCTGGCATTGTATTCGTTTTCCTCGAGTTCTGAATAGAAACGGTGGTTCTCGTTGAAGTCCAAGGTGTTGATCAGGTAGTTTTCACCTTGGCGCAGGTATACGATTTGGCGACGGTCAGGCTCCGTGGAAGAAGCGCGGTTCCATGAACCATCCCAACGAACTTTCCAGTTACCCAACTCGTGCTCTCCGTACATTTGATTTACCATCAAAGTGTTTTGCCTAAAGGTATATCGACGTGTAAAGATGGGTGAAGAGTAGTCGAAGTGGAAACCATTAGTCTCACCGGTTTCGCGAAAATTGTCCGTGCTCAGATTGACAAGCAAAAAGTTGTATGAGATCTTGTTGTTACGATCGATCTCGTACGTAGCATTTGCCAAAGCAGAGGTATTGGTTTCTAGCTCCCATGATTGAACGTCGTAGTCGATTTGAAAGTCGTTCTGGCGGTTAACGAGACGGTAAATCCCCGGCTGATAAGAAGCTCTGTTTCTATGGTCCAGTGAAATAAGAAACCCGAAAGCGCTTTCACCGCCGTCCTTCCTAAAATAGTTACCACCGGTCAAACCGAACTGAGTATTGATAGGTGTTGCGATGGTCTGTCTGTTGAATAGGTATGGGAAAGCGTCATTTTTACCATCATTACGACTGTTGTAGAAGTCCAGATCACGAACTTCATCCGGATATGCGCGGGTTCCGTCATCAAAGCCGAAGTAATCCATGCTTCCACCTTCATAGGTGTAGAAGTCTCCCCCGTTGCGCTGAGTATTGATGCCTGTACCCATGCGAATTTCTAACATAGGTTCGGTTGGGTAATCTTTCGTTGAAATATTGATCGCCCCACCGGCGAAGTCACCGTAAAGCGGAGCTTCAAAAGCCTTCTGAACGTTGAGGTTCTGCACGATGGCCGTGCGGAAGATGTTCAGGGGAATGACCTTGAGGTCTGGATCCGGAGACGCAATGGGCATGCCGTTGAGGTAGGCGCTGTTGTAACGGTCGCCCATTCCGCGTACGAATACGTTTTGACCACCTACAACGGATATCCCCGCCACCTTTCCAAGTCCTGAAGCGACGTCGGCAGAACCGGTTTCTTTGAGTTTCTGGGCACCGATGCTCTGAACGATACCCGAGGCGTCCTTACGCTCGAGAAGCAGCTGTGCTTCGGATTCTTTATTGGCTTTTTCAACGATATCGACCGTAGTCAAAGCCACCGATCCTTGATTAAGGGTGTGATTCAATGTGGTGGTTTGGCCGGCTACGACTTTCACCCCTTTAATGGTGTCGACATTATATCCGATAAATGAGATCACAACATTATACGTTCCCGCGGGAACCGAAAAGCTGTAATTCCCGTCGAAGTCCGTGGTCGATCCGAGGTTCGATCCGACCGTAACGACGTTGGCGAAAGCCATGGGTTCACTGTCACTTGCTCCGTCTAATACGGTTCCACTAATAGTGCCGGAACCTTGTCCGAAGGCGTTGATCGTGACTAAACCAACAAAGGCTAACAACAACGAAATTCGTAACTTGGGCATGCTCAGTAATTTTTTGCAAAGGAAAGCCGCTCAAGTAAGCGTATGGTTAATGCCTTGTTACCCTTGAGTTAAGGTTGTTATCCTTTGGTTAAAGGTGTACTAGGCTTTGTTTTATGGTTAATTTTACCGGCAAATCCGCATTCTATGAGTCCCAACGGCTACAAGATTTTATTGGTAGATGACGAAAAGGATACCCTCGAATTCATCGGTTACAACCTCCGTAAAGATGGGTACACGGTATTCACTTCGAACAACGGACAAGAAGCTGTAGAACTGGCTAAGAAGGAATTGCCCCAATTGATCATTCTGGATGTTATGATGCCCGGAATGGACGGAATCGAGGTTTGTGACGTGTTGCGCAATACACCGGAGACCACTAATTCCCTGATTGCCTTCCTCACTGCTCGAGGCGAAGACTACAGTCATGTAGCAGGTTTCGACGCCGGAGCCGATGACTACATCACCAAACCGATAAAGCCGAAAGTTCTCGTAAGTCGAGTAGGGGCTCTTCTTCGTCGATTCGGATCCAAAATGGAGCTCGAATCGGTGATCGAAGTATCCGATCTGAATATCGACAAGGAGAAATACCAAGTGACCAAAGAAGGTGAACGAATAGAGCTTCCACGCAAGGAATTCGAGCTATTGAGTTTATTGGCCAGCCGTCCCGGCAAGGTGTTCAATCGCGACGAGATCCTTGATAAAATTTGGGGTAGTGAAGTGATCGTTGGTGGACGAACCATCGATGTTCACGTGCGCAAATTGCGCGAAAAAATCGGCGAAGGTTACATCAAAACCGTGAAAGGCGTAGGCTATAAGTTTGAAGCCTAATGCGTTTTGAAAAACCCGATCAGCTGGCCCTTTTTGCCAGTGCGGTCACTAGTGTTTTCGTACTTTTTACCTTTTGGCTTGCGCACCGCATTACCCAAACGGAATTGGATTTGACCGCTGACCTCGCCGTTACCGCGGTGAGTTTTCTTGTTGGGTTCCTCATTTTCAGATACGCGGTTTATCAGTTCATTTATAAAAAGGTCGAACTGCTCTACAAGAGTATTCACGACATTCGCACCGGTGACTTCGAAGATGAAGAGGTGACCGGCGATCTCGATGAGGTCAACCGCGAGGTATCCGAATGGGCCGAAAATCAACGCAAGGAGATCGCACAATTGAAGGTGCGCGAATCGTACCGAAAGGAGTTCATTGGAAATGTGTCTCACGAACTCAAGACCCCGATCTTCAATATCCAAGGTTATATCCTGACACTACTCGACGGAGCACTCGAAGACGAGGAGATCAACCGGGCGTACCTGCTTCGAGCGAACAAATCGGTGAAGCGAATGATCCGGCTCGTACATGACCTCGAAACCATTACGAATCTGGAGGCCGGCGCACTCCAAATGAACCTCAAGCCTACCGACGTTTTAGAGCTCGCCAAAGACGTGATCGATACACTCGAACTCAAGGTTAAAAAGAAAGAGGTCGACGTTCGGTTCAAGAATAAAAATCAAAAATCGATCAGGGTCCTGTGTGATTCCGAACGCATAAAGCAGGTGTTTACCAACTTGATCGTTAACGGAGTCAATTATTCGATTCGAGAAGGTGGATTTGTGGAAATATCATTCTCCGATATGGGAGCCCACTGGATGGTTGAGATTTCCGATAACGGATTGGGTATTCCCGAAGAAGACCTGCCCAGACTCTTTGAACGATTCTACCGGGTCGATAAAAGTCGGTCACGCGAACAGGGCGGCACAGGTCTGGGACTCGCCATCGTGAAGCACATCATCGAAGCGCACAGACAAACCATCACCGTGCGCAGTAAGCCCGGAGTGGGGTCCACTTTCGCCTTTACTTTGAAAAAAGCTTAAACAACTCACCCCAGTTGCGCTGAGTCATGTCGAACCGCGGCAGCCCGGCATAGTCAATACTCTTGACCATCGCGTCGCGCAGATTGAACTCGTCCTGCTCAAAATGGGGCACCAAACCCTTGTCGTCGAGCTGCTTAGCAAGGTATTCTTGCTCGGTTTGCCCGGGTGTCGGACAAAAAACGGCTTTCTTTCCCGAAACGCACAGATCCATCACCGTGGTATAACCCGATCGACTCACGACCAACTCCGACTGGTAGATCAATTCCTCCAGATCATCGCTCGTACAGTAGTTGTAAAACTGAATTTTTCCGCGCCGCTCCACCTTTTGCTGCTCCGTAATTCCGCGCACCACAACTCCGCGAATCCCCAATTCTTCCAACTGCTCCACAACGATCTTTTCAAAATATCCCCGTTGCGGCTCGGGTCCCGAAATGAGGGCCAGTACCTGGTACTTAGGGTCTGGATTTGCGCCTCGCGGCGCGAAGCGGGACAGCGGTCCAATATACTTGTGATTGAATGAGCGTGGGAACTTATGGGCCAGGTCACCCGACAAGTTCTCGGACCCTTCGAAGTCAGGGATCCAGCACTCATCGTACTTTTCAATAAAGCGTTTGTTGAACTTAAACAAGATCTTTTCACCGGCCGGTGCTTTGATCATGACCTGATGCGTCATGAATACCGTGGGCACCTCGTCCGAGTACAGCCCAAAACGATTGTCGCTGATGACCCCATCGATCTTTTTCTCGCGAACCAATTCCCGTAGATGTGCTTGTTCCTCCTGGATTTTCTTCACAATGGTCGGAGCACTCGTCAGGATCTTCAGCGCAAACGACCCCCGCTTCTGATAAGTGATCTGATAGTCGGGCAGGTGAATGAATTCCAATTCTGGAAACTCCTGTTGCAGCAGGTACAACGCACGGCCCGATGTCCCGATGACCGGAATATGGCCTTCGGCCCGTAGGGCCCGAATAATAGGAATGCACCGCGTGGCATGACCCAGCCCCCAGTTCAAAGGACAAACCAATATTCTCTTGGAACGCATGATCGGCGAAATTAGGCGTGGAGCCGTTAAAAATCCGACTTTCAGGATTAAGCGAAAATTAAATCTTACCGCTACCTTTGCCAAAAATAAATCGGTGGGAAAGAACAAATTACGTCGTTTTAACGAGATGGAGGCCTTCGATCACGTGGTGCAACCCACGCGCCAAGAGGTCGAGCATGGACTTCCCCTCGCCGGCCGCTGGAATGCCGATTTCTTCGAGAGTGATCGGCCGCTGGCACTCGAGCTGGGCTGTGGCCATGGTGATTATACGGCGAATTTGGGGCACCTACGGCGCGATGTGAACTTCGTCGGTGTCGACATCAAAGGGGCTCGAATTTGGCGTGGGGCCAAAACAGCCGAAGAAGAAAGTCTCGATAATGTGGGTTTTTTACGCACCCAGATCGAACTCATCGATAGCTGCTTTGGGCCCAATGAGGTCTCAGAGATCTGGATTACGTTTCCAGACCCGCAAATCAAATTCAAACGAGCCAAACATCGCCTCACCCATCCGCTATTCCTCGAGCGGTATCGCCGAATTCTGAAATCCGACGGAGTTATTCACCTAAAATCGGACAGTGAGTTTCTGCACGGTTATACCCTCGGACTCCTCGAAGCGTGGGGTTGGCCAATCATCGAATCAAATCACGACATCTACCGGAATCCTCAGCGCGATCCGGTACTCGATATCAAGACCTATTACGAACAAAAGTGGTTGGCTCAAGGCAAGGCCATCACCTACCTAAAGTTTCAGCTGGGTGAGCGACGCGAATTCTGATTTTTTTCAACGCGTGTATCGCGTGGTGCGCCTGATTCCTGAAGGCCGAGTTACGAGTTACGGGGCCATTGCCAAATACCTCGGTGCGGCGCGCGCGGCTCGAATGGTAGGCTGGGCAATGAACGCCTCGCACGGTCAAGACGATGTGCCGGCACACCGAGTGGTGAATCGAAATGGACTCCTAACGGGAAAACATCACTTTATAGGAGCCAGCGTGATGGAGCAACTACTCGAACGGGAAGGCATTGAAGTGATCGATGATCAAATTCAACACTTTGAACAACTTTACTGGGACCCGGTTATTGAACTGCCGGGTGAATCTAACTTAGAACGACTTTAAATAAAGTACCTTTGTTCGTATGAAAGTGACCAAAGAAAGCGTCATTCGCGTACTCCATAAAATAGCCACGCCGGGAATCGGAACCAACTTGGTAGAATCCGGTGCGCTCAAGAACGTGCAAGTATTCGGAGAAGAGGTGGATGTCGATGTAACCATCTCAACACCAGCACTACACGTTAAAAAGAAACTCGAAGTCGACATCATGAAGTTGATTCACGATGACCTTTTTGAAAAGGCCGTGGTCAACGTCAAGATCACCGTCAACGCGCCTGAAAAGAAACCGGAGATCAAAGGCCCCGAAATTCCAGGCGTTAGGAATGTGATCGCTGTCGCCTCCGGAAAAGGAGGAGTCGGTAAATCTACGGTAACTTCTAATATGGCGGTCGCCTTGGCCGATATGGGTTTCAAGGTCGGATTGGTAGATGCTGATATTTACGGACCATCCGTTCCCATGATGTTCGATGTGGAATTCGCTCAGCCAAAATCCGTTGAGGTGAATGGCCGCAGCTTGATGGAACCCATCGAAAGCTACGGAGTAAAAGTATTGTCAATCGGATTCTTTGCCGGAGCCAACCAAGCCGTCGTTTGGCGTGGCCCAATGGCTTCAAAGGCCTTGAATCAATTGATCAAGGACGCTCACTGGGGCGACTTGGATTTCTTGCTTATCGATCTGCCGCCCGGAACGGGTGATATTCACCTGAGTTTGGTGCAAGCAATTCCGGTTACAGGAGCTGTCATCGTGAGCACGCCTCAGAATATCGCCCTCGCCGATGCACGCAAGGGAGCAGGGATGTTCAAGATGGACTCGATCAATGTACCTGTGCTCGGAATCGTGGAAAATATGAGCTATTTCACTCCCGAAGAGCTCCCCGGTAACAAATATTACATATTCGGAAAAAGCGGTGCACGAAATTTGGCGGAAGATATTGGCGTACCGTTCCTCGGGGAAATTCCCTTGGTTCAATCGATTCGAGAATCGGGAGATGTAGGTCGCCCGGCAGTTCTTCAAAAAGAGTCGCCAGCTGCCGAAGCCTTTATCAACGCCACCCGCAATATGGTGGAGCAGTTGGTCGAGCGAAATGAAAAGCTTTCCCCTACCCAAAAGGTAGAGATCACCAATATGGCCGGGTGTTCGGCTGTTAAGCAGTAAACTATGGGAACTCACAGTGAAGAATTGACCAATAAGGTTGAACAGGCCCTCGACGAGATCAGACCATTTTTGAAATCAGACGGAGGAGATATCAGTTTGATCGAGATCACTGATGACCACATCGTGAAGGTCAAGCTGCACGGAACCTGTGTCGATTGCTCCGTCAATCAAATGACCTTGAAGAATGGGGTTGAGATGACCATTAAACGATTCGCACCCGAGATTGTAAAAGTCCTGTAAGTAGGACAACAGCAAACGGCTTAATATGAGCAAGACATCACAAGAACTCGATAAAGTCACCATTCTATTTGCCGGTGACTCCGGTGATGGAATTCAGCTGACCGGAATTCAGTTTTCGAATACCGCCGCTTTGTACGGTAACGACCTGAGTACGTTCCCTGATTTTCCGGCCGAAATTCGCGCCCCGATCGGTACGGTAGCCGGTGTGTCGGGATTCCAAATCAACTTTGGATCTACGGATATTTACACTCCAGGCGATGAATGTGATGTACTCGTGGTCATGAACGCCGCTGCTCTGAAAAAGAATCTGGAGTGCCTGAAGCCACGGGGGTCGGTGATTTTGAACATCGCCGGATTCGATAAAAGAAACTTGCAGCTCGCCGGATATGGAGCCGAAGAGAGCCCGATCACGGACGGAACTCTGGACGACTACAACGTGGTTCAGATGGACGTAACGAAATTGACTCGTGATTGCCTCAAGGAGACCGACCTCGGAATGAAGGAGAAGGACCGTTCCAAGAATATGTTCGTTCTCGGATTCGTCTACTGGATGTACAACCGGAAGCTGGACGTTACCATCGATTTTATCCGGCGTAAATTCGGCAATAAACTCCCCGAAGTCGCCGAAGCGAATATTGCGGTGCTTAAAGCCGGTTATGCTTTCGGCGAAACCAGCGAAACGTTCAGCAACCGATTTGAGGTTCGGCCGGCAAAGATGGCACCCGGGAATTACAGAAACGTAATGGGAAACCAAGCGACGGCCATAGGAATTGTCGCTGCCGGGCGAAAAGCCGGACTCGAGATCTTCTACGGAGGGTATCCGATCACGCCGGCCTCGGACATCCTACACGAATTGTCTAAGCACAAGAATTTTGGTGTGCGCACTTTCCAGGCAGAAGATGAGATCGCGGGAATTTGCTCTGCCATCGGAGCCGGCTTTGGTGGACACCTTGGTGTAACCGCTTCATCAGGCCCGGGTATCGTATTGAAGACCGAAGCACTCGGATTGGCTGTCATGCTGGAGCTTCCATTGCTCGTTGTGAATGTTCAGCGCGGGGGGCCGTCGACCGGACTGCCAACCAAGACAGAACAGGCTGACCTTATGCAGGCCATTTACGGCCGTAACGGGGAAGCGCCCATTCCCGTGGTGGCGGCCCGTACTCCGAGCGATTGCTTTGAGGCGGTTTACGAAGCAACGCGCATCGCGATCGAACATATGACACCGGTATTCTTCCTAAGCGATGGCTACCTAGCTAACGGCGCCGAGCCTTGGATGTATCCGGGTGCCGATGATTTGGCGGAGATCAATCCGGTATTCGCAGAGGCCAAAGAGGGTGAGGAATTTTTGCCGTACAAGCGCGATGAACGCCTGGTTCGCGAGTGGGCCATCCCCGGAACTCGCGACCTGGAACACCGAATTGGTGGACTCGAAAAAGAACACGAGACCGGTAACGTGAGCTACGATCCGGAGAACCACCAGTTCATGACCAAAACTCGTCAGGCCAAGGTCGATATGATCGCCGAGAGTATTCCCAAACAGATCATTGATAATGGCCTGGAATCGGGCAAGGTTTTGATCCTCGGCTGGGGGTCCACTTTTGGCGCAATCAAAACCGCGGTCAAGGAACTGATCACCGAAGGGTTCGAAGTAGGTCACGCACACCTGCGCTACCTCAATCCTTTCCCTAAGAATTTGGGAGACATCATCTCGCGATACGATAAGGTTTTGATACCGGAAATGAATAACGGCCAATTGGTGCGCATCATTCGCGATCGCTTCCTGGTCGATGCCATTCCATTTGAAAAGGCAAAAGGGGTTCCCTTCACTGCCAACGAGATCAAAAATAAAGTTGCCGAAATCTACCCGTCATGACCACAGAGAAACAAGAGACCCATTTTACGGCCAATGACCTGAAGACGGACCAGAATGTTCGTTGGTGTCCGGGCTGCGGCGATTATTCAATTCTGAAGCAAGTACAAAGCGTAATGCCCGATATCGGGGTTGAACGTGAGGATATGGTATTCATTTCCGGTATTGGATGTAGCAGTCGCTTCCCGTATTACATGAACACCTACGGAATGCACTCGATCCACGGTCGGGCAACGGCCATCGCCAGTGGTTTAAAAGCCACTCGGCCCGAGCTGAGCGTTTGGATCATTACAGGTGACGGCGACTCATTATCGATCGGTGGAAACCACTTAATTCACTTGCTACGACGGAATTTCGATGTGAACATTTTATTGTTCAACAATCAAATCTACGGACTAACCAAAGGTCAGTATTCTCCCACCTCCGAACTCGGAAAGCGGACCAAGAGTACACCTCTCGGCTCTGTAGACCATCCATTCAATCCACTCGCATTGAGCATGGGGGCTGACGCAACATTTGTCGCGCGTTCACTTGACCGCGATCCACTGCATTTGCGCGATATCTTGAAGCGTGCGAACGATCATAAAGGAACTTCGCTGATCGAGATCTACCAGAACTGTAACGTATTCAACGATGGAGCATTCGAGCTCTTCAGCGATAAAAAGACCAAGCTCGAGAATACCATCATGCTTGAAGACGGCAAGCCTTTGATCTACGGCGAAAACCGGGATAAGGGAATTGTTCTCGACGGGTACAAACCGAGAATGGTGAGTCTTGATGAAGTTTCGGAAAACGATCTGTGGATCCATGATTCAAAGGATCGCACCAAAGCCGATATCTTGGTTCGCTTCTTTGATGATCCGAATATCGAAGGACATTTTCCACGTCCGTTCGGCGTCTTCTACGAAGAGCGCAGATTCACATACGACGATGCCCTTAATGAGCAACTGAATCGTCACATTGAGCAAGAAGGCTCCGGTGATCTCGATGCGCTCCTCAAAGGGAACAACACCTGGGTGATCGAATAAACGACCCTCTTATTTAAAATCCTCCGGGATCTCGCAAACGGGAATGGGTTCCATCTTGTGCTGATTCGCCTTGTTCAGCCTCGTATAGATCGCAAGGACTTCCTTTTGTCTATCGGTGAGCTCCGAACCATCGCCCGTAAACTTCATGGCCCATTCGAGCTCCGGATAACTGGCCCCGATCTGATCCTCATCCGTTCGATCGTCACCCCAAAGCCCATCGGTAGGCGGGGCATCCAGAATGTCCTGAATCACCCCAAGTTCCTTGGCAATGGCGTAAACCTCCGTTTTCATGAGGTCCGCGATCGGCGAAAGGTCGACCCCGCCATCGCCGTACTTCGTGTAAAATCCAATGCCAAAATCCTCCACCTTATTTCCCGTACCCACCACGAGATATCCCGGAAGGGCTGCAAAATAATACAGCGTGGTCATGCGAAATCGGGCGCGCGTATTTACGAGCGAGTGCTCATGCAAGTTTTTATCGCCCTCAACGGGCGGAAGTGCACCTACGAAGGCGTCAAAGATCTCCGTTAACTCTACTTTGACCGAGGAGACATTTTCGAAGTTGTCTTTAAGCCATTGAATGTGATTCGCGGCTCGAGTGACTTGGCTTTTAGCCTGGTGAATGGGCATTTCCACACAAACCAAAGGAAGTCCTGTTCGCGCTGCCAATGTCGATGAAGTGGCCGAGTCGATCCCGCCACTTACTCCGATGACAAACCCTTTGCTCCCGGCTTTAAGGGCGTATTCTTTGAGCCATTGGGTAATGTGATCAGCTACTGCATGTGTTTTCATGGAGTAAAGATAAAGCCGGCGGCAATATTCGCCTGACTAAAGTAAAAGTTCTCTTCGTTCTCGATATTCAGAACCGATTCGGGATGCACGATGTTCGTGAGTGATCTTCGCCACTGCAATTGCGCGAACGCGCTCCACTTAGGCCCGAGCTCGTATTCGCATCCCGCCGCGAGGCGGATATCCACACGAACTCCCGCCCAGGCATCTTCATAGCGCAAAAGGATGTCAATTTGGTGGGACGCTTCTCTACGGAACTCCTCTACGAGTTTGAAAGCCAGAATGAACTGTGGTTGAAAATAGGGGGTAAAATATCCCAGCTGCCACCAGCGGAAGGTCATTCCGGCCGGAATCTCGAGCCAATCGGTGCGCACCTTGTAGGTGGTGTCGTTCAGGGCAAAAGCAGTTTTGGAACGCTGCCAACCCAAGCCGTGTTCAGCAGAAATCCCCCTCGTTATATGCGTATGTCGCAAGAGTCGCGTACCCCACCCAAGACGCAATTTGCCATCGTGATTTCCGGCATCGGTATCGATGAGGTGAAGCCCGCCATTGAGTTCCCACGAATAACGAACGGTGCCCAGAACCGGATAAGGAGTAACGAGTACACTGGCTGTGGCCGGATCGATCTGAAAACCCGGGCACCAAAAAATAAATCCGTTTTGTGCCTGACTTGGCCACGCAATTAGGAGAAGGGTCGATATGGCGATCCGCTTTTTCATGTTCTGGAAGTGGAAGGTACACAATAAGGTTTATGCCACCTTGATCACCCTGGCGAAATGCTCCATATATCTTAATAGAAGTATTGGCTCTTTACGAGTATTTTCCATGGATTCCGACACTGTAATAGCTGTTCCTTAGCTTTTTGACAGTCTGAAGCGCCGTTCAAATAGGTGCTACAAACTTGGTGTCCGATGAAGTATCCTAGGTCGGCTGGTCTTTCACCTGACCTCGTTCCATTGTACAGCCAACCGCTGAAATCGTTGCTCTTGAGGTCGTCTGCGAATTCAATTTTCAGCTCTTCTTCGTTTTCGAAGCCGTACTCGTAAATGGTCGGATTGATCGTAGTGCCAATGATCTCCCTACAGATAAAGTCTGCACTTCCTTCCAGTATCGACATGGTGGCCTTGCGACGAAAAAAGTATCCCCAGATCACGGGGATCTTCATGCTCTGTTGCACGTGAACGGTCTCATGTGCTATGAACGATTCAAACTAATCTTCATCGACTATCACCTCTTGCAGCCAAGAAGAAAGCTCTGAAGTGTCAGTGGTGGAGTCGGCTAAAACGATCTCGGCACCAATGAGCAACCAGTTTCCTTTGACGGTTCCACCTGTGGTTAAGACTCCGATGGGCAAGCATACGTTTTGGCGTTCGAATTCTTGAAACTCACTTTCAAATTTATCGAAGATCTGGTCGGTCGTAGTACGCCTTTGCTGTAGATTCATGTGGTTTGACTCCAGGCTTTTCCAAAAGCTTGGATACTTCCCGAAGTCGGCCACATACCCTCCGGCAGAAAGGTCACGAACACGAATGAATTTTTGGAAACCGACCGAAGCAGAATCCAGATAATTCTCCTGGATCATTTTGATGCTGTCCTGTAGCGAGGTGCACGATGCAAGGTTGTCGTACATGCGCCGGAAACGGTCTATATCACTCGTTTCAAATTGATTTTGCCCTTTTGCGAAAGTGCAAACAAAGGCACAATAAACAGCAATGAGGGTCTTCAGCTTCATTATGTTAGCAGCGAATCAGTTCAGCTTATCTGCGGCGGCCACCTCCCGCGGGGCGGGCGCCACCTTGCCGCAATGGAGCGGATCCGCCCGTAGGGCGAGATCTTTGATAGTTGTTGTGATTCTGAGTACTTCTTTGCCGGTTTTGATAACTGCGGTTCAGTTGGTCTTGTCTGTTATACTGTTGCGTTGATGGCCGCGTCGACGGTTGCTGCCGCGTCGATGGACGCGTATTTTGACCCGTAGAAGCTCTATTCGCAGGGCGTTGAGAGCCGTTGGTCTTTTGATCCCATTGGCCATTTTTGTTTCGTTGGTAAACGTTCCCCGATCGATCGGTATACATGTTGTTTTCGCGAGTCGATGGTCGCGCTTTCGCCGTTGGTCGGGTTGCGGTCGTAGGTCGGCTCGTGAGCTTTACCCCGCGGTGATTCCCGTTGTAAACGTTGCGCTGAGCGTTGTTTCGTTGGGCAGCTGCGTAGCCCGCGCGATAACCGTTGTGGTAGCCGTGCTTATATCCATTGTGGTACCCGTGATGATATCCGTGTCGATATCCGGCGTGATATCCGGCAGGTCCCCAGTAAGGGCGATAATACGGACGATAACCCCAACCAACCCATCCATAGCTAAAACCGATGCTGAATCCCCAGCCGGTCCGGGGATTGTAGTGAACCCCCCAACCATAAGTGACTGGCCGCGGATAATATATACTACCGTACCAGTAGGGGTAATGGTAGCCGGTTCCGTAAACGACGACTCCGCCGTATGAGTAACTGTACACGTATCCTGGCGCGTAGCCCACGTACACGACTTCCGGGGTGGAGTCGTAGATATATACATATTTCGTGTTGTATACAGGCGAGCCGGGCGGAAGGTCGTCGACCTCGTTGGGGCGTACATCGCTTACCGAGTAAGGCCCGGCAGGCGCATTCGCTACGAACCAAATTCCGTTGTCAACACAGTAATAATCCCCATTAATGCGCAGAACGGTTTTGTCGCTATTAAGGGCATAGGCCACATCCGTATTGTCCACCTTCTTGAATTGAGGGTTCCCGTCGAAATTGACTTCGACGGTCGTTTCTTTTCTGTTGACTGCAGCAGTTTCCGGAATGCTTTGCGATAGAAGTGCATCTTGAGCTTGAGGAGTGCCAGGTAAGCTTATCAGCACATGTCCCATTTCGGATTCTGCCGGAATCTTGGTGAACTCTTCGGGTAAATCGGTCGGATCAACGAAGTTCCATTCTCCATCCTTTAAAGAAGTCGACGCATACCAACGACCAGCGAGCAAAACGTGGTGTTTTTGACTGCCGATCTCCATGATCACGTCACTTTCGGTGTTCTTGACGAACAGTAGCTGCGTTCCTTCTATAGTCCCATAATCGGGCTCCCCGTCGATCACGATGAGCTCACTTGGCTCTGTGGCAACGATGATAGCTGGGGGCCCATCGAGGTCTGCAGTAGCAGAGTCCTTGGCGCTTTGTTCAGGACGGTTCTTTTCTTAGAAGGAAGCGATATCTCGTGGAATACTCGTGTCGGGCGTCCAACCGATTTCGGGGTCGCTCGAGCTATGCCAGTACTCTCCACCCTTGAGGTAGTGCTTACCCGACTTGTTTTCCTTTACGATGAAGAAGGGTGAATTGACGACGTAGCTCAGCTTTTTGTCGTCGGTTTGTTTTACTACCGGCTCCCCGTCAATAGATACGAGCACTGTTGGTTCATTTCGGAAGTAGATTTGTGGCGAATCGTTGTTGATCTGACCTTCCATAACGAGCTCTTGGTCGGCGTCGGCTAGTGAGCCGAGGAGTAGGTCGTACGATGTGGCCATGTCCCGGCCATTCATTTCGCTTTCCAATCCGGCCCTTGCTCGTTCGAGTTTTTCCTCGTCCTCAATGGCCGGGAAATTGAGCTGAATGACCTTAACATTTTCAATGATGGCGATGCGCTCTTCTTTGTTGGCCTCGAGGGTCGACTCGAACCAGAATGCCCCGAATTCCATTTCATCAGAGCCATTTTCCTTATACGAGATGGCTGCTCGCCCAGAGAGTCGAACGCCGTCGAGTTCCTCGAGCTGCGGCTGATAAACAGTGGCAATGCCGTTCTTTGTGGTGATTTCTTGGGGCCAAGTCATGGTCGGCTCTGACTGACCGAATGAGAGTAATGCGACTACCGTTAGAATAGCCGTGATCAAGCGCTTCATAAAATATCGATTTGAAGCTACTAAGTTAGCGAATTGATCAAGCCGAAAGCAGTACGATCAACAATCCGCCGCCCAATACCGAACCGAGGGTTATTCCGAAAATATACGATAGAGGCCCGGGCTCAAAGCGCCATGATAGTCGAGTCATGAGCCATTGTCCGGTAAAAATGAAGAGGAAGTATATGACGAACATGACCCAATTGCCCCAAAGCGAGATCCAGGTAAAGTCAAAGTAACCCTCATCAATGAAAAAGAGGAAATTGGTAATCAGAAAGGTGGCCAATAACAGGACCCAAGTCTTCATTTTGTTCGTGGAAAGAGATACAGTGCTCATGCGTTTGGGGTTGTTGATATAACTTATCCCCGCCACATTATATTGTGAAAAAGCCCGAGCATTGGGCTCGGGCTTCTCATTATTAGCGACTCTTACACCTGACTCATAACGGCCTTGTCAAAAATCCGATCGCCCAAATATTTTCTAACCCACATGAGCGGTTTGGCCGGGTGACCCTTAACGCATCGCGTTTTGGGCTTCTCTGTATTCACGATTCTAGAAACGACCTCGGCGATGGCACTGGCCGGAGTTCCCTGCCCTTTTTCGTATGTTTCGACCGATGCTTTGGCTATGGCCTGTGTCAATTCCATGTACGCGCCGCCCTCGGCTTGTTCCAGGAGTCCGTTGGCCATGACGTCGGCAAACTCTGTCTTGATGATCCCCGGTTCCAATATTATCACGTTGATCCCGTGTTGCTTCAGCTCGAGTCGCAAACAATCGCTCCACCCTTCCAAGGCGTGTTTGGCCTCGTGGTAAAAAGCCCCCAGTAGCGTGTACATTTTGCCGCCCATCGATGAAGTATTGATGATGGTCCCCGACTTCCGCGCCCGCATATGAGGCAGTACTTCCTTGGTCATTCGTACGAGTCCAAAAAAGTTCACTTCGAACTGGTAGCGAATTTTATCCATCGGTACATCCTCCACCGCGCCATAAAGCCCATAGCCGGCATTGTTCCAGAGTACGTCGATGCGTCCTTGTTCTTCGATGATCCTCTTTACCGCGGAAACGATCTCTTCTTCGTTGGTCACGTCCAATGCGATAGGGTGACCGCCCATTGCTTCGAGGTCTTTCATTTTTTCGGTCCGCCTAGCGGCGGGATAAACAACATGCCCCTCTATAATAAGTTTTTCGGCGGTTACTTGTAACACTCCCCGAAATTTAGACCACTTGCTAAGTTAAATTTAAAAGTACCTACATTAGGCTAAGTTATGAGTGGAAAACGCAGAAAATTCAGTGCCGATTTCAAAGCGCG
>JAGWBA010000030.1 GCA_021296215.1 Flavobacteriales bacterium | reverse complement strand
TTGATACCTACAAAATACAGCCCTTTGGGCAGCGCTCCTTTTTTATGCCTCAGAAAAATTTATTTTGGACGGGTGTGAACCAACTACGATCGACCTGCCGATGCGGTTCCCGGTGCCGCCAAAGCGCTCGAAATGTGGAGCTATCAGGGGGCATATCCAAGTGAATCTCTGCCTGCGGCAGGATGGGCAACCGCGTTCCACGAACGAGCTGAACGTTTGGCCGTGAGCCGCAACACACGAAATAACAGCACCCAGCCCTGGGAAGCCATGGGGCCTTGGAATACAGCCGGCCGAACCCTTGCCATCGAGATCAATCGCCCCAATCCAAGCACTATGTACGTTGGAAGCACCTCGGGCGGACTCTGGCGTACGCGCTCCGGGGGCGATGGAGCGGCCGCATGGGAACGCGTCACCACCGGATTCCCGGTTCTCGGCGTTTCAACCGTTCGCATCGCACCCAGCGATACCGGCATCATGTACATCGGAACAGGTGAAGTGTATAACCCGGGTGGAGCCGGACTCGATCCGTGGTTGCGACCGTTTAAAGGGTCGTACGGTATTGGAATATTGAAGTCGACCGACGGCGGACAATCATGGGGCAAGGCACTCGACTGGACCTACGATTAGGGCCGTGGAGTCAATGACATCGCTATTGATCCGTTCGATCCCAATATCGTGTATGCCGCGACCACGGCCGGAATCTATAAAACCTCCGACGGCAGAACCACGTGGAGCCAGGCCCATTCGGCCATTATGGGAATGAGCCTGGCCATTAATCCGGTTGACACCGATACCCTCTATGCAGCCCACGGGAACTTCTTTAGTCCGGGCCGGGAAATTTACCGGAGTTACGATGCCGGAGGTACTTGGACCCTTTGCACCAGCGGCCTACCCAACACCTTTGGAGGAAAGATCCACCTCGATCTCTTCGAACGCGATCCCCGAATCATTTACGCCGGCATCGGAAACACACGCCTCCAAACAGGTACGGCATCGTGGTTGTGTAAATCCTCCGATCACGGACAAACCTGGAACACGATCTCAACGGCCGATTACACCCTTTGGCAAGGTTGGTTTTCGCACGACGTGGCCATCCATCCGGTCGATAGCAACAAACTGTTCGCTGTGGGGGTAGAATGCCGTTTTTCTACCGACGGTGGTTCAACGCTCTATCAGGCCGCATCGAATGGCCTTACCCTTGGAACTCCACCGATAGGAGGTCCCGATGGAGGAAACAATTATATCCATTCTGATATACATGAAGTTGAGTATCATCCGACCCACCCCGACACGGTGTATTTCGGAACGGATGGTGGTGTGTTCCGCCGTGTCGGTTTCGACATGGAATCCATAAACGGGGGTATGCAGACCACTCAGCTTTACAATGGAACGAGCACCGGTACTCCGGACACCTTGTTGTACATCGGAGGGCTACAGAACAATAGTACTGTTGTTTGGACTGGTTCGCCGGCCTGGCAAAGGGTTCTCGGAGGCTACGGCAGCTATACCGGCCTGCCGTAAGACGGGGTACCGCATAGGCTCGTGAGTTATCAAAATTTGAACATGCCCACTTTGGACCCGGCCGGAAATTGGCTAAGTGTCATTAGCCTGCCCGATAATGGTCTTACGGCATTCATAGCACCCTACCGAATCTGCCCTACGGACAACGATCGTATCTACGCCGGCCGCGACCGGATCTACCTCAGCTATGACGGAGGTCAAAGCTGGACACCCACCGGGCGGTCTTCTTTCGACGGCAATTTCATTGCAGACATAGCGGTGAGTCCACAGAACTCGGACGTGGCCGTTTGCGCCACCGGGCCGGTAAATTTTCCGCATCACATTTACATGACCAACAACGGAGCCGGCAGTTGGATTTAGGCCGATATGAGCGCGCTACCCGATCGTTATCCGACCGACTTGGCCTTCCATCCCAACAACGATAGTATCATTTATGTTACCTATTTGGGCTTCGGTAGCGGACATGTTTTCGTAACCGAGGACTTCGGTCAAAGCCGGATGGATATCACGGGCTCGCTCCCCGATATCCCCACCAACGCCATCGCCGTGGATCCGGATTACCCGCAAGTACTATACGTCGGCAACGACTTGGGGGTGTACATGAGTGAGGATTATGGAAGTACCTGGAACTCCTTTCAGATGGGGCTGCCCGAAGCTGTGATCGCCATGGACCTCGTTGTGAGCCGGCCTAATCGAAAGCTGCGGTTGGCCACACACGGCAATGGAGCCTATCAGCGCAACATGCCACTGCCGACCAATATTGGTGCCGAGGAACCCATCGCGCCGCAGGCTCAGATATACCCCAATCCCTTCGCGGATCGTTTGAATATAGAGGTGCCTCGCGGCACGAAGGTCGCCGTGATCGATATGCAGGGCCGCGTGGTGTACCGAGGTGTCCCCGGCACTCTGGAGACGTCGGCGTGGCCGTCGGGGGCCTATGTTGTGCACTGGGAAGGGCAGAGCAGGCGAGTCGTCAAGCAATAATTATTCACATTTTACCCAACCTATGTTGATAAGGGGCCGTACTTACTATAAATCATGGCTCCTTTGTCCGAGAACCGCCATGAATCTGCCCGCTTAAAAAATGGGTGGAAAAGCCCCGCAAACGACCGGCTGTAGGGGGAAGCAACGTTTTTTAAGATGCTGATTTTTCAGTAGATTGGGATTAGGTTTGGAAAGACGGGCCGTCCGGTCGACGGCTCGTCCTTTCTTTGGACAATGGAAATTGATAGTGAACTCATAGAAAAGTGTATTGAGCGTGATCAACGCGCTCAGTATACCCTGTACCGCAAGTGCTACGGCATCTTGATGGGTACCTGTTTTCGCTATGCGGACCAAAAAGTCGATGCCGAATCGCTGTTGAATTTCGCGTTCTGCAAGATTCTCATGAATCTGGAAAAGTACAAACCCGAAGTCCCCTTTGAAGCCTGGATACGCCGAATTACGATCAATACGATCATCGACGAGTTCAGAAAGCAGAAGAAATACCGGGAAACGCATTCGTACCCCGATGAATATTTACCTGACGGGCACGTGGATATGAATATGGCCGACGCCCATTTTCAGGCGGAGGAATTGAAGAAGCTGATCTTGCGGTTGCCGCGGGTTTCGCAGAAGGTGTTCAACCTGTATGTGATCGACGGGTACAAACACGCTGAGATCAGCGAGATGCTGAAGATCTCCGAAGGTACGAGCAAGTGGCACTTGTCGCACGCGAGAAAGTTGTTGAGGAAAATGATCAAAGAAGAACTAAAGGATATTCGCATTGACTTATAAGGAACTCGATAAGTTATTTCGGGAGAAGTTCGCGGCTGTAGACCGCGAATTTCAAGAGTCCTCTTGGGATAAGGCGAAAGCCTTGATCGAGAAGGAAGACCCGGCCGTGGTCGACGACTTGGTACGACGCAAATTCGCCGCACAGCGATTTGCCTTTAACGAGGGATCGTGGATAGCCGCTAAGGGAATGGTCGACAGTATGTATCGCCGCATGTGGATTCGCGATATCGCTATGCGCGTTGGAGTCTTTGCGGCCGTGCTGGCTATTTCATTCGGGGCCGATTCATTGGTTTCGAGTAATGTTTTTGGCATCGATATGCCAAAGGGCCGGCCGGCTGTGAACTTTGTGGCTAACGAAGTGGAATTGGACCGCGAAGGTTTAGCGACCAGCGAGACGAACGAAGCTGAAACTGAATCCGGAATCGAGAACGAAGCGGATTTAAAAAGGACGGATGAAGAATTTCGATCGGTCCGTGGGCCAGGTGGTGGCACAGGTACGCCGATCGCTACTAACGACGAAAAGAGCACCAGCTCTGGTAGTCCGTCTGAGTCGATCGCCATGGCTGAAGCTGATGGGGCCGACGAAGGTGTTTCCAACGAAACCGAGATCGCAGAGCAGGCCGAAGTAACGGAGCTTGAGCCTGAGGAGCTTGAGGAGGAGCGGGGAGAGTCTCGCCCACCGAGTGCTCGTCCATCGGCACCTGGAATGTTCAACCCCATAAAAGGGAAATCGAGCTATTTCGGTTTCACCATGGGCGCACGGGTATATGAGGATTTTGCCAGTGCCGAGACCGGGCAGGTGCAGATCTCGCCTACGGTCGGATTCAGATACGCGTACATGTTCCACCCGAAGTTGTCGCTCAATGTCGGTGCGCTTTACTCGTACCGCAGATCGACCCAAACGGGACATGAGTTCGCCGGAGCATCGTATAGTTTTGGGGCCCATAATCACTCGATGAAAATGGTGTCTTCAGTTATGTATCAGGCCGATATCCCACTCTACTTGCGCTATCAGGTGGCTCGTGGCCACTTCGTATATACGGGAGGGTATGCTTCGATCACGATGGCGAGTAAAAACGAAACGGCTAGTTTGACCACGGCTCCGTATGCCGGAGATGTTTCCAACGACGACGTTGCTTGGGGACATATGCCGGGAATGCGCTATTGGGGTTATGGCGTGATACTCGGCTACGACCTGCGCATCAATGAGAACTGGCAGATCGGACTCCGCGGCCGGTGGGGTCTGGTCGATTGGAGCGAGGATGATGTTATTGTTGACAGTCCTTACGACCGAAATAAAGAGATCAAACTTTTGATCGAATATCGCCTCAACGATTAAGATGAACCATAGACTCTCCATAATGATCATTGCCGTCGTCCTTTTCGCCTGTGAAAAGGACGTGGAAACGCCCAACTGGAAGCAAGATCCTGTTTTTTGGTTCAGTGCGGATATCAATGGAATGAGTTACAAGACCCAGGCGGGTGTTAATGACTATTACATGTACGCGGGTTTCAAGGATAGCGCCAGGCTACCGCGCGAGCATTATGGTCGCCTTACTATTCAGGACTGCCCTACATGCCCGAACAATATTGAGCTGAGGCTGAGGAATTACGTGGTTGGGGAATTATTCAATCCGGACAGTTCGTTCAAGATCGGGGCACATCCGTTTTTAGAGCCTTATGCACCGTTACAGGCGAATGCCCGTGTGATACAATTCGAAGCTCGGCTCGACAGTTCCCATGGTCAGGCACCACAGGTGTACTGGGACTTTGGTGACGGACAAACGAGCACGGACCTGAACCCCATGCATATATATGACCTGACGACTGCGCCGACCATAGTAACCTGTAGCCTGTACGTTGCCTATACGAGCGGTTGTACTACATCGAGTTATCAGAACATTACATTGAGGTCTTCTTGTTACGCGAACTTTGAAGCTGATGTTACCGGATATTCGGTTCAGTTCGCTTCGTCCGTTCAATCGGATACTGCCGTTGACTATAGTTGGGATTTTGGCGACGGGTATTACTCGAGCGAAGATTCACCATCGCATCAATACGCCACCGCGGGCATTTATAGCGTGAAGCTCACCATCACCGACCAGAGCTCGGGGTGCTCTTCGAGTTATCGAAGAAAAGTCAGCGTAGGGTCGAGCCTGTGCAACGGCAATTGCCACTACGAGCCGGTAACCCTGCACGTTAACAACGATTGGGCGCAAAAACGCCACATGGCTCTCGACTACCTCGATGCGCACGGACAACTTTGGAGCTCCGCATATGCCCCTCAGCCCGACACGAGCTCGTTATTGATCGAGCGAACAGAGCCCTACTTAATCAACGAAATGGGGAATCCGACCTACAAGATCGAAGGTGTGGTCAACTGTTTGCTGTTCTTACCGGATCTTTCGGACACACTCGTCGTGAAACAAGGAACCTACGCCATAGGTATGGCCTACGAATCCTAAGCCGCACGACGATCTTTAAGACTGCGCCGAAGTCCATAGATCATATACCCCAGCTGACGCAGCTTCTCATCGAGCTCGTGGACGATGGTCTCGTCGATCCACTCGAGCTGCTTGGCCAATTCGATCCGAGACCTGCAACTGTAGACCTAGGAAGTGGCTTTACTTAAATAATCGATGAACTCTGGGTTCTTATGAATGGTACCCAAGGCGATTTGGCTCATAGTATTGATACAATCGCGTCGTATATCGCGCAGCAGATCGTGTTTGTCGCTTTCGTCAAGACCCTCAGTGGCCCGATGAATTTCAACGGCGAAGTCCCTGGACATTTTCCATACGGTGAAGTTTTCAAAATTTCTCATGCTGAAAACTACTCCCACTCAGGGACTTAGAGTGGCCCTCTGTGCCAAGGAATAAAAAACATCGAAAAAATTTAGCCTGAACTAACCCCGGCGTAAAAGAAGGCGTACCTCCAACAAAACAAACGCATTATGAAAAGAATCATTCTCTCTTTTGTCGCTTTGATGCTCGTGACGACCTCGTGGGCGCAAGGATTTCTTTACACGGTGAGCGGTTCTGTAACGGACTCCAACGGAGCGCCAATTGCCAACGAGCCGGTTGTGATCGTTGACTCCTTGTCTCAGCCTCCCATTTTTGCGATCGCCGTAACGGATGCTCAAGGAAATTATTCGGCAAACCTACAAGGGCCATTACAAATGGTCGTGGTCGCCGTGAATGACTGTAACGGTTAACTCTACTCACAGTTGGTCTCCTTTAACGGGCAAACCACCGGTACGGCTGATTTCGTGCTCCCTTGTGGTGGCGGAACAGCCGGTGGCGGAACAGGCGGTGGTGGTCCGGGAGGAGAGGGACCTGGCGGTGGTGGAAACACCATTTGCGATGCCGAATGGATCGTTTTGCCTGATTCAATGGCAGGTGGTGCCGTATTTATTCCTCTATTCAGTGATTCTAGCGTAACCTACGCTTGGGACTTTGGTGACGGAAATACCTCATCGGCCATGTTCCCTTCGCACACCTACTCGGCGAATGGAGTTTACTTTGCCTGTTTGACCATTACTGATGGAGCGGGCTGCTCAGATACCTACTGCGATTCTGTACTTTATCCGGTGACCTTCCCGGGCGGAGGCGGAACGGGTGGTGGTACCGGAAGAGGTAATCCTGGCGGTGGCGGCACCGGCGGTGGCGGTGGAAACTTCCCCGGCCCATGTGATGCCATGTTCTTCGCAGCCGGAGATACTTCGTTATTGATCGATCTATTCCCTTTCAACTGGGACTCTACCCTGACCTATTCATGGGACTTTGGAGATGGAAACACCTCTAGCCAGATGTACCCACAGCACACCTACACTACTCAAGGAACCTACACGATCTGCTTGATCGTGTCAGATGCCTCTCAAAACTGTGCGGACACTATTTGTCAACAGATCGCCGTACAGCAATTGACCGGCCCATGGGGTCCCGGAACTGGCAGTGGTGGCCCATGGAATCCTGGTGGTGGCCCTAGATCGGGTGGAAACTGGGGTGCTTGTGACGCCTTCTTCATGCCACTTACCGATAGTAGCCGTACAGCTGACTTCTTTCCAGCCGTTATGGATAGCATGATGATCTATTCATGGGACTTCGGAGATGGAGCCACGAGTAGCTCCATGACACCGACCCACACCTACGGTGCTCCGGGAGCGTACATCGTATGCCTTACGGTAACGGGTCAAAGTATCTTTGGGCCTTGCACGGCATCGTTCTGTCAAACCGTGGTTGTACCATTTGACAGTACGTTGTGTGGTTCTTGGAACCCGGGATACGGCTACCTTGGAGGCGGGAACGGTGGACCCATTATCATTACCCCTGGTTGCGGAGGCCCAATGAGTCCTTGTTCGACCATGTTCATGCCGTTCCCGGACACCATTCCGTTGAGCTACTACTTCGTGCGCTTATCACTCGATACCACGATAGCATATTCATGGGATTTCGGAGACGGAACTACTTCGGCCGACGTACTTCCTAACCACTTATATAGTGCTCCGGGAACTTACCCCGTGTGCTTAACGGTAACAAGAAACGGATGCACCGATACATTCTGTGACACCATTACTGTGACGAACGCCACTTGGACGGGCGGGAGCTTTGCTCCGGTTTCATTGGGCGAGTCATCGATTCAGTACCTGAACGCCTATCCTAATCCGACCATCGGACAACTGCAACTGAACTTTGCCAGCGACCGTACGGATGAGGTTTCGATGCGGGTCATCGATATGTCGGGCCGAACGTTACTCGATACATACACATCGGCCCGCGAGGGCCAGAACCAAGAGCAGCTCGACCTGAGCGGTGTACCGGCGGGAACTTACATCTTGCAGGTGATCCAAGGGTCTAGCGTTGACTACTTGCGTATCGTAAAGCAATAAATGGACGTAGCACCGGAATTAATAAAAAAGTGTCTCCATGAAGACCGCAAAGCACAGTTCTAGTTATATCGGCTGTGCTTTGCCTTCATGATGCGCATTTGCTTCCGGTATACGAAACAACGAGCCGATGCAGAGGCCTTGCTGAACCTCGCGTTTTGCAAGGTGCTCTTCGGTCTCGAGAAGTGCGATCCACAATATCCTTTCGGCGCTTGGCTCAAGCGAATAACGGTCAATACGGCCATCGACGAGTACCGAAAGAATGCGCGCCGGATCGAAAGTTATCCCGAAGGAGTGGTTGAAGATACCTTCAATGATTTTGACCCCTTGAATCAGCAATTCGCCGCAGAGGAACTCATGCAAATGATCCGCGAATTGCCGGAGCAAAGTCGACAGATCTTCAACTTATGCGCTATCGACGGGTACATGCATAAAGAAATCAGTGAAATGCTCGGCGTGGGCATCAGCGCGAGTAAATGGCACGTGGCCAATGCGCGAAAGCTGCTTAAGGCTCGGATGTACGAACAAAAGAAAATGGCTGCCAAGTGAGCGACCAGGAATTCGATAAACAGTTTGAAGACGCTGCGAATGAGCAGGACTTCCTCTTTTCCATGAGTTCATGGGATAAGGCGGAGGCTATTCTCGATCGCAACGATCCCAGATGTGTGGATGCGGCCTTAGCGGCCGGAATCGCATCTGCGGATTTCCAGGCCACGGAAGCTGGTTTCGAGTCGGCCATGAGCCGATATTCAGCCATGAAGACCCGCCGTCGTCGCCGTAAATTTGCGTGGTGGACCGGAGCGGCATTGGTGGCGATCCTGCTGACCATCGGAGGAATGCAGTGGATTGGTGGTGGAGATACGGCAATAGCGCCAGCAACAACACCGGCTTCAACAACCGAAAAAAATGAGGAATCGGGAATAGAGGAGCCTACGAGAAAAAGTATAGAGGTGGAGTCAAAATCAGAGCCTAACGCTCATGAGATTGCAGGTGATGCAGCATTAGAACAGAGCTCGGGAACTCAGGCCGATGAGAAGGACTTGCCTTCTGGTCAAAATCTTCCGGCTAATACCCTTAATCCCCCAACAACAGCTTCAATTGAGGATAAAACAGGAGGCGTGGAGCTCGCTACCAACGGAAGTATAGACAACCCGGCCGAAATGCCCGCTGTAGACGTCGTTGAGCATACTCTTCCGTTATTGCCAGATGCAGTAAGCGAATGTAACCTTCCTAATTATTTAGTTGAATTGGAAGCTATTGAGCCAAGAGCAATTCCGACAGATGAAAACAACGACGTTCAACAAATATTGGTCAATAGTGATTTCGATGTTCCCGCCTCCAAAAAAGGCGTAAGCCCAGAAGGCGTGCACGACTGGGCCCTCATCGCAGCGGGCCGATCCATGCGCTTGGCGGATGTGCCGGATGGATTCGACCTAACGAAATACTCACCGGAATTTGGTGTGCGGTATGCCCGACGCCTCGATGACCAATTTAGCTTTGAAACGGAACTTACCGGTTATTTCATTGCCGGAACTCAAGGGTCGGTGACCTTTGCACGCTCGGTATATGGAATGGGCGAAGCAACACAAGTGCGGTATATCGAGGCGGGCCAATCGCTTCAGCTCGAAGTCCCGGTGCGCATTCGCTATCGCCTCGCGGACCGACACTTCATGGCCTGTGGGCTCAGTGTGACCTACATGCTGCCCGCACAAGTAAAGGTTTCCGAAGAACTTCAGGAGTGGTACGATGTCGAACAGCTCGACAGTTACCAAACTTATGGATATGTCTACGGCATGCGCCGCTGGAACATCAGCTGGTCCGTGGGCTACCAATTCAGGCTTAATGAGCACCTATCGCTGAATACGGCCGTAAATTATTATATACTTGATCGCGATCTACTCGATTCCGAAGCCCTGGCTCCGGTGCCCTGGCAAGTGCGCGTTGGGGTGCATTACAGCTTATTCCGATGAAACACATAGGCTCCATATTGTTCTCTCTTTGTTTGCTGCTCCTGGTGGGCTGCGCAGATGAGATCGGCCCATATGACCCCGGGGATCCGGCACCGGCGCCTGTTTTTACCATGACGGCCCTGATCGATGGTGACTCCGCCCATATGGTCGCCGGAGCCAATGGATATCGGATGACCACCAACCGAACACCCGACACCTCTATTGTTGGTGGATCCGTTTTGAGCGGTGAAATGCACGATCCCGATTGTCCGGGGTGTGGTCCTGAAATGCGCATTGCGCTCATTCATCGCCCCCAAACGCCAGCAGGAGCTTTGGTCGATTCGGCCCTTCAGCCCGGTATCGTGGTTATGAATCCGCCCATCGACAATACCCCCATTCTTTCGAAAACCCTATCCTTCGAATATGTTGGGCCGACAGGTCCAACAGGACCTAACGCGGTACTTTGGGACTTCGGCGACGGCAATACAGGTCAAGGCACCATAGTACAACACACCTATGATATTGGCCCCGGAACGCCCTTCTTTACTCAAGTCATCTGCACGGTCATGAGCCCGGGAGGTTGTATTGGCACGCATGCGAATGTCATCAATTTGAATGCTTCACAATTCTTTGAAGTAAACGTGCAGCAAACCGGTGCTTCACCCACGGTGCAGGTCGATGTACAACCCAAAATTATCAACGGCGGAAACATCATCATCGACATGGGTGACGGATCGCCTCCACAACCGAGCTGGAACGTAACGCATACCTATCAAACGAATGGCGTTTTCAATATCACGGTGTTGTTCTCGGCCATCGACAGTACGAACTTCTTCGTTTATGAACGACCGATTACGATCGGATTTACACCCGGTTTTTGCATCGCGCCGTTTACCTATGAAAAGGTTTCTAATTCACCCCCAACGCCTGCGCGGTCGCGAGAGATCGCCATTCGCTACAAGGACGGACAAGGAAATGAGTACGTTTCTTCGCCGATCCTGGGCGGACAAACACAACAGGTGGAATTGACCAACTACACCGCGTTCAAAGAAAATGAACACGGCGATATGGCATACGTCGTTGAAATGGAAACGGACTGCTGGCTGTACGAAGTCAACGGAACCGATTCGATTCGTCTCGAACAAGGAGTATTTCAGTGGGGATTCCCCTATTGAAGCTTAAGCGAACTCGACCAGAACCTGATTCTTCTCTACAGCATCGCCATTCGACACCTTCACCGATTTCACGGACCCGTCAACGGGCGATTTGATCACGTTCTCCATCTTCATCGCCTCCAAAACGAGTAAGGGCTCGCCCGCTTTTACCTCGGATCCCACTTTGGCTTCAACGCGCAAGACCAGTCCCGGCATCGGGGCCTTGATCTCATTCACCGCAACAGTGCCCAAATTGTTTAATCCGAGTTGACGCAATAGCTGGTCAAAACGGTCGCGAACTTCAACCTTATAGCGGTTGCCGTTCACCCTCAGGGTAATTTTCTTGGCGTCCATATCGGCTTCGAGGACTTCCACGCGGAACGACTTATGCTCCATCAATACGTGGTAGCGTCCAGGGCCTTCACTGACTTCATCGAGCCGAAAAGACTTACCGCTCATGGTACCCTCGTGGTTCGACCCCTCTTCGAATTCGACTTCGTAGGTCGTGTCGTTGACGATGCTTTTAATCATGCCTCTAAAGTACAAAACAACAGCTATAAAAAGTCGGTTATATTTGTCCGAAATAACAGACCTTCACATGAAGAAATGGATTTTGCCCGCCCTAGGGGCCTTTTTATTTGCCGCCTGCGGCGGGATGAAGAACACCGAAACAGTAATGCTAGATGAGGTCGAGATCACAGAATCCGTGGTCGCCCAGCGACCGATATATCAAGCCGAAGTCACAAAGAAGTTCGACCTGATCCATACCAAACTCGACCTCAAATTCGATTGGGAAAACCAACATGTCATCGGGCGTGCCTGGCTCGATGTATCCCCTTGGTTCTACTCTACTGACCACTTTCAGGTTGAAGCAAAAGGGTTCGACCTGTACAAGATTCAACTGATCGAGGATACCGTCAAAACCGACCTCGAATATACCTACGATGACCTCGAGATCGATATCGTCCTGGGGAAGGAATTTTCTCGCGACGATACCTTAAAGATCTACATCCAGTACGTGGCAAAGCCCAATGAGCTCGACCGAATTGGGTTCGACGCCATTGCCGGTGCTAAGGGGCTCTACTTCATAAACCCCGCCGGAACAGAAAGAGACAAGGCCACACAACTCTGGACGCAGGGCGAGACTGAATCGAACAGCTGCTGGTTTCCCACGCTAGATAAACCGAATCAGAAAATGAGTCAGGAAATTTTCCTGACCGTAGATCAGAAGTACACCACACTTTCGAACGGAACACTGGCGTACAGCGTCGAGAATAACGACGGTACTCGACTCGATTACTGGAAGCAGGACCAACCGCATGCACCGTATTTGGTGATGCTCGGCGTTGGGCCTTTCAAAAAGGTCACCGACACCTGGCGCGAAAAAGAAGTGAGCTACTACGTTGAAGAGGAGTACGAACCATATGCCCGTACCATCTTTGGAGAAACACCTGATATGCTCGAGTTCTTTAGCAATGTCCTCGGGGTTGAATACCCTTGGGACAAGTACGGTCAAATTATCGTGCGCGATTACGTGTCGGGGGCCATGGAAAATACTACGGCCACCATTCACGGCGAATTCGTTTACCAAGACGACCGCACCGTTCTCGATCGCCCACAGCACGACATCATCGCCCACGAATTGTTCCACCAGTGGTTCGGGGATCTGGTCACCTGCGAGAGCTGGTCGAACCTCCCGCTGAACGAAAGTTTTGCGGTTTACGGCGAATACCTCTGGCGCGAACACGCCTATGGAGTCGAAAGCGCCGACTACCACCTTTGGGGCGAGCTCAAAAGTTATTTAGGGGAATTTGAACGCGGTAAGCAAGTCGATATGATCCGTTTCAACTACACCAATAAAGAGGCGATGTTCGACAATCACTCCTACGCAAAAGGAGGACGCATCTTGCACATGCTGCGGAACTACCTCGGCGACGAGGCTTTCTTTGCCGGACTCGAAAAATACCTGCGCAACAAGGAATTCCAACCAGCGGAAATGCACGACCTGCGATTGGCCATGGAAGAAGTGACCGGAGAGGATCTCAACTGGTTTTTCAACCAGTGGTTCTTTTCATCGGGCCACCCGCAACTCGAAGTGGAATACGCCTACAGCGACTCAACGAATGAGCAAATCGTTCGCGTAAAGCAGACGCAAAACCTCGAAACCACGCCACTGTACTACCTCCCTGTGGCCATTGACGTGTACTCAAGTGATCGGGTAACGCGTCACGAAGTGGTCATCGACGAAGGTGAAGAGGAGTTCCGATTTAAGGTTGACACTAGAGCCGACCTCGTTAATTTCGACGGGGATCGCATGTTGCTTGCTCAAATTGAGGACAACCGCTCAGCGGACGACTACAAAAAGCTCTACAAGATGGGCGCAATACTCATGGACCGAATCGATGCGCAAGCGGCACTGCTCGCCAGTAACGATACTGCAGTCATTACGGAGACGATCATAGCCACCCTGAACGATTCACACGAATACCTGAGAATTCAGGCACTGCAAGCTATGGATCGGGCCGACTCATCCAAGGCACTCGCACTCAAATCGAACGTAAAGGAAATGGCCTACGAAGACGAAGAATCTTCGGTTCGAGCCGCCGCGGTAGGAGTCATGTCGAATGTTTACGGCGAAACCGATAACGAGTTTTACATCGCTCGGTTGAACGACCCATCGTACAGCGTTGATGCTGCTGCATTGAACGGATTGGCTAGCAAGAACGCAGAAATGGCACTCAGTCAAGCCCGCAAGTTGGGTCCCGACGCTAAGTCGAACCTCATTACCGCATGTATGCGCGTGATCGCCGACCACAGAGCAAAACAAGATGCGCCTTTCATGAAGGCCAAAGCGATGGAGTCTAGTGGGTATTCTGCCGTTTCACTGCGTGGCATCTACGCCGACTACCTCGCCGGTCAAGATGAAAACGTGATCGCCGACGGTTATACGGTCTTGGCCGATGCGGCGCGGAACGATTCGCGCTGGTACCTTCGATACGCCGCCATGAGCAACCTCGAAAGCCTCCGCGACGCTCTTCAGGAGCGAAGTGACGAAGGCGAATGGGTAAATTCCATGGTCGAACGACTCGGGAACGAGATGGCCGCCATCAAGGCCGCAGAGACTCATCCGCGGCTCAAGAGCTACTGGAATCGATAAAATTAGCGGAAAGCACTCGGCTGAGTGCCTTTAAAGCGGTGATTTATGGCCCTACGGGCCGATGATCAACCGTTGGTCTCGTACCAACTATCGATCTTTAGGCCGGGCTGTTTTCCGGCTTCCACGGCGAGTCGGTCGCACCGTTCATTTTGCGGATGATCGTTGTGTCCTTTGATCCAGCGAAATTTGACCTTGTGCTTGGGGTAAATGCGCAAAAAACGACGCCATAGGTCTTCGTTCTTTTTGCCCTTGAAGTCCTTTTTGACCCAGTTGAAGACCCAGCCTTTTTCAACGGCGTCAACCACGTACTTGCTGTCGCTCCATACGGTAACATCGCTATTGGGGATCTTCAAGCTCTCCAACCCAACGATCACTGCGAGTAGCTCCATCCGATTATTGGTGGTTCGTCGAAATCCTTCCGAAATTTCCTTGCGGTGTTTTCCGGCCTCGAGGACTATTCCGTAGCCTCCGGGACCGGGGTTTCCACTGGCGGCACCGTCGGTGTAGAGGTTTATCTTCATGAATTGTCTTTTATCACCTGCTCGATAGTAGGCGGGAAATGGGCGTATTCGAGCTCGTGAATGCGTTCGGCCAGGGAGTCGGGAGTGTCGTCGGAATTCACAGGACAAGTGAACTGGGCGATCACGACTCCTTCATCGTACCGCTCATTAACGAAGTGAATGGTAATACCGGACTCTGATACTCCATCGGCCACGACGGCGCGGTGAACGTTATCGCCATACATCCCATTCCCGCCGTAGGCGGGCAACAAAGCCGGATGGATATTGATCATTTTACGCTCAAAGCTCTCTACGAGGTACGAGGGCACAAGCCAGAGGAATCCGGCTAAAATGATGTAATCGGTTTCGAAATCGCGCAGTACTTTGAGCATGTAATCGGGGTTTCGAAACTTTTCGCGGTTGAATACGCGTCCAGGAATTCCCAGGCGGTCGGCCCGGTCTAGGACCCCGGCATTGGGGTTGTTGGTCAGGATCGCTCGGACCTCTATTTCAGGGTGATTCTCGAAGTATCGCACGATGTTTTCGGCGTTCGATCCCGATCCGCTGGCGAATATGACAAGTGATTTTGACATAGGGCAAAATTCGCTTTTTTTGGATAAAGGGGAACCAAGTTGTTCAGACAGCTTATATTTGCGGAATATTTAGTTATTTGCATACTAACTGCTAAACCTATAGAAACATGTCTGACATTGCATCACGTGTGAAAGCAATCATCGTTGATAAACTCGGAGTTGACGAAAACGAAGTTACTCAAGAAGCGAGCTTCACCAACGATTTAGGAGCTGACTCACTGGATACCGTTGAGCTGATCATGGAATTCGAAAAAGAATTCGACATCCAGATTCCAGACGATCAAGCTGAGAACATCGGTACAGTAGGCGAAGCCATCAAGTACATCGAAGAAGCAAAATAAGCCTCCATTTATATGGAACTGAAGCGAGTTGTGGTCACCGGTATGGGGGCCCTCACGCCGATCGGGAATAACCTTGCCGAGTATGGGGAAGGATTGACGACCGGTAGAAGTGGGGCGGCACCCATCACCAAATTCGACGCTTCCAAGTTCAAGACGCAGTTTGCCTGCGAGGTCAAGAATTTTGACCCGTTGGAGCATCTTGATCGTAAAGAAGCGCGAAAAATGGATCCGTTCACCCAGTACGCGTTGGTGACGGCCGAAGAGGCGATGCAGGATTCAGGCATCGACCTAGAGGCCATCAATCACGATCGCGCCGGGGTGATCTGGGGTTCAGGTATTGGTGGGTTCTTGACCTTCAGCCAGGAGACCGAGAACTATTTCGAAGGGGACCGCACTCCGCGTTTTAACCCGTTCTTTATTCCCAAGATGATCATCGATATCGCCGCCGGACAAATTTCCATCAAGTATGGATTCCGCGGCCCTAATTTCGCTACGGTTTCGGCCTGTGCGAGTTCGTCGAACGCGATCATCGATTCATTCAACTACATCCGTATGGGTAAGGCCGATATCATGGTCACCGGTGGCTCAGAAGCTGCTGTGGTCGACTCCGGTATCGGTGGATTCAACGCCATGTACGCCTTAAGCACTCGGAACGACGATCCGGCAACGGCGTCGCGTCCGTTCGATAAGGATCGCGATGGTTTCGTTCTCGGAGAGGGAGCCGGAGCGCTCATTCTCGAGGAGTACGAGCATGCGAAAGCACGTGGAGCCAAGATCTATGCGGAGGTAGCCGGTGGTGGGATGTCGGCCGATGCACATCACCTTACTGCTCCACATCCAGAGGGACTCGGAGCCAAGAATGTGATGCTCTATGCACTGGAAGATGCCGGAATGTCGCCTGATGAAGTGGACTACGTAAACGTTCACGGTACCAGTACTCCCTTGGGAGATATCGCGGAAACCAAGGCTATTCAGCAGGTATTTGGCGAGCAAGCATATAAATTGAATATCTCTTCGACGAAGAGTATGACGGGACACTTGCTCGGAGCGGCCGGAGCGGTCGAAGCCATTGCCTCGGTATTGGCCATGAAGCACGGTATGGTTCCTCCAACGATCAACCATTTTACAGATGATCCGGACTTGGACGATAAGTTGAACCTGACGTTCAACACGGTTCAGAAACGCGAGATCAGGGCGGCGTTGAGTAACACTTTCGGATTCGGAGGGCACAACGCATCGGTTCTCTTTAAAAAGGTGGACTGACCAAATGAAGCTCCTGAACATATTTAAAGAGAATCCCCGTCTTGAAGAAGATGGGGGTTTTTTTGACCGACTCAAGAAAGTCCTTGGGTTCGCGCCCAAAAACTTGGCCCTTTACCATCAGGCTTTTTCGCACAGCTCCTATGTCCGCGGTAAAGACGAAGATCACAATGAGCGGATGGAGTACCTGGGCGATGCCATTTTAGACGCCGTGGTGTCGGACTACCTTTATCATAAATACCCCGAAGAAGACGAGGGCTTTTTGACCCAGAACCGATCGAAGATCGTGAGTCGTAAGAGTCTGAATCGCTTTGCCGAGGAATTGGAGCTTGAACCGATGATCCGCCAGAACCTCGACCAAAGCCAGTGCTCTCGCCACTTGCTCGGGAATGTTATGGAAGCGCTGGTCGGCGCGATTTTCTTAGATCGAGGATACGAGGTGGCCGATACCTTCATTCGCGACCGCATGATCGCCCGCTTTGTCGATGAAGGTGAACTGCATCAGGAAGTATTGAGCTACCGAAGTGTCATACACGAATGGGCTCAGAAATCTCGTGTAGAATTGGAGTTCGAGATTGAAGACGCTTCGGGCCCAAGTCACGACCGTACGTACAAGAGCACATTGATCATTGATGGAGAAAAGGCAGGAGATGGTTCGGGGTCGAGTAAGAAATCGGCCAAAGAACAAGCGGCTAAAGTCGCCATTGAGAAACTCGGAATCCAGATCTGATGGGTGCCGCCAAACTCACACTAGAGCTCGATTACGACTACGACTTTTATCTATTGGGAATTCGCAGCGACCTAGCCGACTACCGTTTGGTCTATTTCCTCAATCGCGATCTAGAAGTACGGATGAAGCGTAGCGAACGGGATCTGTTACTCGAAGGACTTAAAGGGGCCGCGCCAACACAATACACCTATTTTGAGCACGAAGAAGCCGATATGGACCGCGATTGGTTCTTGGCATCGAATCGGGGTAGCCAGTTACTTCCCAGCGCCGACGAGGGCTTATTCTCGGGCCAGGAAGAAAGTTACCGAACAGAGTACTTGCTTCCCGAGCTGAAGACCTTTGACTATTTATTGGTGGTACACGGACTTCTGGGAGGCCATCAAGAAGAGCGACTACAAACGCTGGTTCGCAACGTTCCCGGGGTGCTGGCCATCAAGAACGTGGACCCCGAACAACTAAAGCACCGCGATCATCTACTTTTTCTCGATCAGTAGGGCTTTACTCACCTAACGAGGAGTGTGTTTAAATTGGTTAATTTGCGCTCTTCGCAACATGAACCGAATATGATTACCAAATGTAAAGTCGTGGCCACTTTAGGACCGGCCATCTCGGACCGCGATGTCATGCGCGACATGATTCAAGCAGGCGTCAATGTGTTCCGAATCAACTTTTCACATGCCAGCCATGAGGTCGCCAAACAGAATGTCGACCAAATACATTCACTGAACGATGAACTCGGTAGCAATGTGGCTATATTGGCCGATCTCCAAGGCCCCAAGCTCCGCGTTGGAGTTGTGAAAGAAGGGACCTTCGTTAAGCCCGGAGGCGAGCTAATGATGACCACTAACGAATGCGAAGGAGATGGCACGCGAGTGTTCATGACCTATCAGCAATTCCCTCAGGATGTAAAGCCGGGAGAACGCATTTTGCTCGACGACGGAAAACTTGTTTTTGAAACGGTTGAGACCAACGGAAAAGACGAAGTTAAGGTCAAGGTGATCCAAGGAGGCCCTCTAAAATCCAAGAAAGGGGTAAATCTGCCCAATACCAAGATCTCCCTTCCTTGCCTTACGGAGAAGGACATGAAAGACCTTCATTATGCGCTTGATCTGGGGGTGGAGTGGGTTGCTATAAGTTTCGTCCGCCAGGCCGAAGACGTCATGGAGCTCAAATCGATCATTCGCGATCGTAAATCCAGTGCCAAGGTTATTTCGAAGATCGAGAAGCCCGGAGCCGTTGCCGATATCACGCGAATCATCAAAGAAACGGACGCGCTTATGGTAGCGCGCGGCGATTTAGGTGTGGAGATCCCCATGCAGGGAGTTCCACTCATTCAAAAAATGATCACCCAGAAAGCGCGGGCCTACAGCAAACCCGTTATCATCGCTACCCAGATGATGGAAAGCATGATCGACGGTCTTACCCCAACTCGCGCCGAGGTGAGCGATGTGGCCAACTCAGTACTTGACGGAGCCGATGCCATGATGTTATCGGGCGAGACCTCTGTGGGTAAATATCCGGTCGAGGTGATCAAGAACATGAAAAAGATCATCGCCCATGTCGAAGAATCGAGCCAGATACAACGCGAAGAGTATCCTCCTTTTGACCACAGCGACGAGCGATACGTCAGCGACAGCATCTGCTACAACGCGAGCCGAATCGCCGACCAAATCGGAGCTAAGGCGGTTTTGACCAATACACATTCCGGTTATACGGCCTTCAAGATCTCGAGCCATCGACCGAGAACAAATATCTACGTATTCACCCAGAATAGAACCATCTTGAACACTTTGAGCCTACTCTGGGGTGTGCAAGGTTTTTATTACGATGAATACCAAAGTACGGACCAAACCTTCCAGGATATCAAAGACATCATCGTTGAAGAAGGCTTGGCTCGTGAAGGCGACTTGATCATCAAGATCGCAAGTATGCCGATCGAAGAGCGCGGAATGACGAATATGTTGAAAATCAGTAAGGTAGAATGATCGAAGAACTCAATATACCCCTACTTTCGAAAGTTTTCGAAACCCCCGGAGCGCCCGGTTAAGAGTCGCGTATTCGCGAACTGATCCTCAGCGAAATTGACGGACATGTCGATGAGGTCAGCTTGGACAACATGGGCAATATCGTCGCCGTGAAAAAGGGGCGCGATAGCGGTAAAAAGGTCATGGTTCCCGCGCTCATGGACGAGATCGGGTTCATCGTAAATCATGTCGACGACAAGGGATTCGTTCGTTTTCACACCCTGGGGGGGGGGGGCGACCCGAAGACCCTCACCGCACAGCGCGTGATCGTACATGGGCGAAAAGATTTGCTCGGCGTCATGGGCAGCAAGCCCATCCACGTGATGAGCAATGAAGAGCGAAACAAGGTCACCAAGATCAAGGACTACTTCGTGGATCTCGGTTTACCCAAAGAGGAGGTTGAGAAACAAGTGCGTGTGGGCGATACGATCACTCGAGAACGCGACCTCATTGAGTTGGGCGACAACGTAAGTTGTAAGTCCATCGATAACCGCATAAGTGTCTACATGCTCATCGAAACTTTGAAGCACGCTAAAAACCTCGCCTACGACCTCTATGGCGTATTCACCGTACAAGAAGAGGCGGGGCTGCGCGGAGCCCATGTAAGTGCGCTCAAGATCCAGCCCGATTTCGGAATCAACCTCGACACCTCCGTAGCTTACGATCTTCCGGGAGCTGCAGCGCACGAGCGCATTACATCCATGGGCGATAGCGTAGGAGTAAAAGTTATGGATTCGGGCACCATTTGCGACTACCGCATGGTCGATTTTCTCCGTTCAACGGCTCAAGACAACGACATTAAACACCAAATGGAAGTGCTCACTGCCAAGGCACCGACACGGCCGGAATCCAGCGCATGACTCCGGGAGGATCCATCGCAGGTGCAATCAGTATTACTACTCGCTATCTCCATCAGGTTATCGAGATGGCGAACTAAAGCGACATCCTAAACGCTTTGAAGTTACTGGAAAAGGCCTTGGACGGTCTTGACCGGTACAATTGGAATTTTTAATTATGTGGAAAGAAGAACAAGGCCAATTGGTCCAACATTTTGAGTTCAAGGATTTCGTACAAGCCTTTGATTTCCTGAAAATGGTAGCCGATTTGGCAGAGGAACACGGCCATCATCCCGAGATCTAAAACGTGTATAACAAAGTGACGCTTAAGCTGAGCACACACGATGCCGGAAACAAGGTCACCGATAAAGATCGCCTACTTGCCGAGGCGATCAATCGGATTTAATACAGATAAGACCTTAGAAATGACTACCTTAGGAATCCAAACCCGCGTACATGCATTTTGAAGAAGCCAAGCAAAAGTTCCTGCAAGCGTGGGGAGCCTTGGGATCGAGCTGGGGCGTTCCCCGCACTATGAGCCAAATTCACGCGCTTTTACTCGTATCGCCCCGCCCAATGTCCACCGAAGAAATCATGGATGAACTGAACATCAGTCGCGGCAATTGCAACATGAATGTTCGGGCACTCATCGACTGGGGATTGGTTCAAAAGGAGCTCAAAGCCGGCCAGCGCAAAGAGTTCTTCGTAGCCGAAAAAGACATTTGGCAAGTCACTAAGCAGGTGATGCAGGAGCGCCGAAAGCGCGAACTGGAGCCGCTAGCTCGTATTCTGGATCAGGTAACGCAATATGAAGGCGGTGATCCACACGAAACTCAGGAATTCGATGAACGCCTCGAAGAGCTCAAAAAGATGAGTCAGAACGCCGACCGGCTCATGAACATGCTCATCAAGGCCGACGAAAACTGGTTCACCGGTTCCCTTTTAAAGTTGGTCAAGTAACAACGAAATCTGCGCCTACGGCGCGATGTTACCCATCCGGCCGCAGGCCGAAATCGCTCTGGACTAGTATATTCCCTCGGTAAATTGCTCTAAGAAACGAACGTCGTTTTCGAACAACAGGCGGATGTCCGGAATTTGGAATTGCTGCAGGGCGATACGTTCAATGCCGATTCCAAAGGCGAATCCGGTGTATACTTCCGGATCGATGCCCACGTTTTTCAGGACATTCGGATCCACCATGCCACAGCCCATGATCTCGAGCCATCCGGTGCCTTTGGTCATTCGGTAATCGACCTCGTTTTCAAGGCCCCACCAGATGTCCATTTCGGCGCTGGGTTCGGTGAACGGAAAGTAGCTGGGGCGCAGGCGAATTTTGGTTTCCTCGCCGAAGAATTCCTTGGCGAAGTACAATAGGGTTTGACGCAGATCGGCAAAGCTCACATCGCGGTCGATATAAAGTCCTTCGATCTGGTGAAAAATGCAGTGCGATCGCGCGCTGATGGCCTCGTTTCGGAACACGCGCCCGGGCGAGAGAATGCGTATCGGCGGCTGATTCTTTTCCATGTGACGCACCTGCACCGAACTGGTGTGCGTGCGGAGCAAGTAATCGGGGTTGCGCATCACGAAAAAGGTATCCTGCATATCGCGGGCCGGATGTTCTTCGGTAAAGTTAAGCGCGCTGAAGTTGTGCCGGTCGTCTTCGATCTCGGGACCTTCACTCAGGGTAAAGCCAATGCGCGAAAAGATCCCGATGATGCGGTTCTTCACAAGCGATACCGGGTGGCGCGCGCCCAGAGCAATAGGCTCAGGTGATCGCGTGAGGTCTAGGCCCGATGCGCCCGATAAACGCTCCGACTCCAAAGCGGTCTTGAGTTCGTCGACCTTAGCCTGAGCGGCATTCTTGAGCTCGTTAAGCCGCTGCCCAAATTCTTTGCGCTGATCAGGCGCAACATCCTTGAACGCCGCGAATAAATCGTTCATAACGCCTTTCTTGCCGAGAAAGCGCATTCTGAAGCTTTCGAGCTCCTCCTTGGTGCCGCCCGAAAAGGCCTGCACTTCCTCTAATAGCTCCTGTACACGACTCAACATGAATGTTCGTAATTATATGTATATTTGATCGGCAATATTACTAAATTCGAGGCGATTATGAAAAGCGGAAAGGTAGCCTTAGCTGTACTCTTAGCGGGCTTTTTAGGGATGGTGATGACAATGAGTTCGTGTAAGGAGGAGACCTTCTACAAGGCGAATGTCATCGTCGTTATTCAAGATACATTGGGTAACGAAACCCGTGTTCAAAACGCTTTTGTACGCCTTTATGCGCCTTGTACGGATTGTATCGTCGATACCCATGACATCACGAACGGCAACGGGGTAGCCAGTTTTGAGTTCCCTGCCAAAATGGTACTCAATATCGAAGTACAAAAAGGCGACCTCACAGGTTCGGGCTTCGTTAAGCTCGAAGAAGGCCAAACCGTCTCCGAAAAAGTGGCCATTCAGTAAATGCCCGACTCCTCGAAGTAAAGGACCAAAGCTTCTTTGACCAAAATATTTTGTTGCCCCGGTGAGAGCTGGGGCAATTTTTCTGTAGCCCTCCAGTGCGGCCAGCCCTCTTCATCCTCTCCCTCGAACTCGTAGTAGCCATATCGACTCAAAAGCCGACACAGCCCAATGTGCATTAAGTCGACCTTTTCGTCTTTTTTGAACCTCAGATAGCCCTGTCCGAGCTCATTCACGCCCACCAGGAACACGATCGCCGGAACATCCATTTCGTCGCCATCCGCAAAGCGATCGCTCAACTGCTTCACCAACCGATCCCACTTTTCCTTCAGTTCTTCCATGCCGTAAAGGTACTACCTACCCCCAAATTATCGTTACTTTCACGCCGTGCAAACACTCGACATCATTCTGATACTCCCTCTGGTTTGGGGCGCCTACCGCGGCTTCCGCAACGGATTCATCATTGAACTGTGCACCCTGGCCGCGCTCATCCTCGGTATCTGGGGCGCCATCCACTTCTCCGATTGGGTGGCCGAGTACCTGGTACAACAGGTCGATATCGAGCGTAAATACCTGCCCATGGTCAGTTTCGCCCTCACCTTTTTGGGCATTGTGATCGCCATTAATCTACTCGCCACACTGCTTACTACGCTCCTTAAAGCCGTCGCCTTGAACGGCATCAACCGCTTGGCCGGACTCGTATTCGGGGTCGTCAAATGGTCGTTCCTGCTCAGCGTACTGCTCTTTTTGTGGCGCCCCGTGCAAGAGGGGAGTTTGGATTGGCCCTCGCGGGCCGATAGGCAACAGAGCGTCCTCTATGAACCCATGGCCTCGCTGGCCCCGGCTTTCTTCCCCTATTTAGAAGAACTCGATTGGCGCAGTTGGTGGGAGAAAGAGTTTGATGACGTCAAACGCGATGTTGAAGATACCTTAAAGGAGCTGTAGAAGGAGGTTTTAAGTGGTATCAGTGGCGCTTCGCGCTAGCAGGGTTATCAGTGGCATAAGTTATATAAGTGGTGCTTCGCGCTATCCGTGTTATAATGTGGAGGTGAATTCTGCTTGGCAGAGTGAATTCGCGCCGAAGCCGCGAGTAAATCCCCGAAGGAGTAAAGCGTTCTTGACTCGCGGCTCGGCCGCGAATGGACTTATACGCATTATAAATTGTCTCGCACTTTGTGCGAATTCACTTCTCTTTCCTAACTAAGAACTCAAAATTAAGAACTAAGAACTGCCGCAATTCCCGGCAACTCTTTCCCCTCCAAATACTCCAGCATGGCACCACGACCGATGCGCACATAGCCTGCCTGACCGGCAATGGCTTCGTGCAAGGACAGGCGCCTTGCGGATTAGATAACAAGATATTAAAGCTTAATGGACTTGGGTAAGACTTCGGAGTAGGAGAACTAGAGCGCATGGCTTTGCGCGCAGCTGCTGGCGTTATGGCAGATTAATCGGCGCTAAATCATGCCAAAAGCTATAAAACACAGAATTAATTCATCCCTATAAAATAGAGACATCAACTTCAATAAAAACACCTGCCAAAATGGCAGGTTTTCAACTGTGACATAATGTTTGCGCGACAGTGAACATTTTAACATCCAACCTTGTAGAGGGATGAATTTGTATGTTTTGATTAGAGACCACAAATATACAAAATGTTAATAACTCTGCAAGTTGAGCAAATTTGTAGAGCATGGTAAATAATTGCCTTAACAGAAGAGCTCACTTCGGTAAAAAGAGCACGTCGAAATCGTCTAACCCGCAAAACCATTACGCATGAGAAGTGAGGTTAGAATGTCTGTCAATCCTTTAGCGGAATTTATGTCTGCTTCAGATGCCAAGAAGAATAGTATCATAAAGAGCCAGAAAAATCCGAGTACTTTTCGGGTAAGTTGGTATGTGAAATCCAAGTCAGCAATGACGAAGTTTTACAAAAACCCAGAGGATACGACTATACTTGAGGAGGTCCTTGAAGAGCTGAAAGCTCAAAAAACACAAACCAATTGGCAGCATCTGAACCGTAAAGGCTCAATTGATTTATTGGAGAGGTTTATTACGATGAAAGTACCTTCCGCATTAAAACGCGACGGAATAGATTTCATTAAAACCAAGAAAAGAGACTTTAAATATCAAGGAGTCGTGCTAATTGCTGATCCGAATTTGATTTTTAAAGTTCGCAGAGGTGATAAATGGCATTATGGTGCTGTTAAATTTCATACTTCCAAGACTGGAAAATTTGACCGAAGCAAATCAAGAAAAGTTGCAACGCTACTTATGATGTACCTAAGGAGTTTTGTTTCAGTGGAAGATCCTGACGCCCTAGTCGATCCTAGCATGTGTTTGTGCGTAGATGTCTTTAGTGGCACGATTACCACTGCGCCTTCGGATTCTGCTAAGATCGAATCGGAAATATCAAAGGCTTGTAAAGATATAATCAAGTTCTGGGATGCGGCCTAAATTGCGAGGGAGGTCTATTCGACCTCCCTTTTTTTATAAGGCTTAAGACCGGAACAATTGGATAGATTTGTTCTGTAATGCCTGTAAAATATAGCAAACTCAGCGATTACAAAAT